>JAZLMT010000029.1:0-5765 GCA_045598745.1 Christensenellaceae bacterium | reverse complement strand
TAAATACTTGTCCTTTTTTTGCCATAAAAAATGCACCTCCAAAAGTGTCTAACTTTTGGGGTGCACATCATATAGCCGGTGGATATTTATTTATATTTAAATTTGTAAAAGAAATGATTTATCCAAAAGAAAGGTTTGATGGGAAGAAGAAAAGTTAATATTTTTTTTATTAAATTTTCATTTGTCTTTAGTGCTTCTTTTCTGAAATGATAAGGATATATTTTTTCTTTTTTTAAGACATTTAATTGTGTTTTAATAAAATCTTTATCGTTGACCATTGCTAAACATTGAGCAATGTTTTGTTTACAATGGTGTATTTTTTGTTTTAATTGTTTTATATCATTTTTATTTTGTAATAAATAATTATTATATACTTGATGCATCTCTATCATTGAGAAATAATATTTTTTTGCTCTTTCATTGGTTTTACTGTTCATTATGGAATTATTTCTATGACGATAACAATAACAATTTATATTACATTTATATAAATCAATGTTTTTATTATCAAGTTCATAGAAAAACAATGTATCTTCTTGCATGAACATTTTTTCGTTAAAAAAAAGTTCGTTTTCAATTAGTACGGATTTCTTAAAAATTCCACTCCATACTGATGCCATTTTATGTCCTTCTTGATCGTTTGGTCTAAATCCTTTTCCTTTTTGTATTATAAATTCATTTGCTTGTTTTTCAAAAATATTGTTTTCATTTTCTTTTATATTTATGTAGTTTCCGATTAAAACGTCACAGTCGTTTTTATATGCATTGTCAAGCAACAAAGAAATACTGTTAGGATATAATAAATCGTCACCGTCTATAAACCATATATATTTTCCTTTTGAATTTTTTATTGCAAAATTTCTACTGTATGAAACACCCATGTTTTTTTCGTTTTTATATAGTTGAATATTATTATTTTCTCTGCTGAATTTTTCACATATTGTAAAAGAATTGTCAGTAGAACAATCATCAATTATGATGATTTCAAAATTATATAAGTGTTTTTGACCGATAATCGACTGTATTGTTTTTTCTATATAATCTTCAACATTATATACCGAGATGCAAAAGGAAATATCTGTGTTATTTGTTTTCATAATTTACCTCATATACATATTACTACCCAAAATGGGTATTGTCAACCCATTTTGGGTATAATGTAATAATATTAAATTATGGTATTCTCAAATAATTTAAAAGAAATAAGGAAATATATGGGTGTAACGCAGAAATATGTGTTTACTAAATTAGGTGTTTCGCCGAACTGTTATGCATCATGGGAACAGGGTAGGACACAGCCGGATATTGAATCGTTAAGAAAATTGTGTATTATTTTTGATATATCTGCCGATGTTTTATTAGGTATAGATGATGAATGTGAAAGAAAAAATATTGAAAACAGTTTAAAATAAAAAAAGTAGCACTTTTTAAGTGCTACCATTAAAGAAATTTTTTATTGATTTACTTCTACGCCGTTAGGGGAGAACATAAAGATATTTTTTTGCATTTCGTAAACCCCACCGCCGAGTGCGTATATTGCGCCTGAAAGCATATCTAAAATTCTTATTGCGGTATCGGTTTTAACTTCGGTTAAATGAACTATTGCGTTTTTGCCGTTCTTTAAGGTGTTGATGATAATTTCAACGTCGCTAAAAGCCTTTGGAACAAAAACAGAAATAGGGTTTTTCTTTTCTGTTTCTTGATTAAAATTTTCACTGGTCGTTTGTTCGCTATAAGAATCAGGGAACCTGTTTCTTTCTTCTTCTCTTTCCGTTGTTTTAGAAAAAATGTTATTAAATAATCCCATAATTTATCCTTTATACTCTTTGCCCGAAGATTTCGCTTCCGAGCCTTATCATATTGCTTCCGTTTTGAATTGCCAACTTATAATCGTGGCTCATACCCATTGAAAGATAGGTTAAATCAAATCCTTCTTTATTTAGTTTATCATAAATTTCACGCATTTTCAAGCATAAATTTTTAAGTAGCGTTTCATCGTCGCTTTTCGGTAGCATTGCCATTAAACCTTTTATCTTTACGTTCTTTAGCGAAGATATTTCCAATATGGTTTCTTTAACGTTTGTAGGGCTTATTCCGCTTTTATTAAGTTCGCCACCGATATTTACTTCAACCAAAATATTTTGGGTTAAATTTTTTTTCTTTGCCTGTCCGTCTATTGCTTCTGCCAAATGAAAACTGTCAACAGATTGAATCAGACTAACTTTTCCAACCAAATATTTAACTTTGTTTGTTTGAAGATGCCCAATAAATTGTTGTTCGCAGTTTTTTAATCCGTCTGTTTTTTCAATAAACTCTTGCACTCTGTTTTCCGCAACGACCTTAAGCCCTAAATCAATAGCGTGGTTTATCGTATCAACACTTTGTGTTTTTGTTGCGCCAACTAGAGTTATTTTTTCGTTTAAGTTGTTGCCTTTACTGATTAAATTTAAAATTTCTTTTAAATTATTATCAAGCATATTATCCTTTAATAAGGTCGTTCATATTGAACAAACCGTTTTCTTTATTCATCAAAAATTTTGAAGCTTTAACTGCGCCAACCGCAAAAACGCCCCTGTCACTTGCTTCGTGGGTGATTGTTACAGTTTCGTTTTCGCCTGCAAAAATAACTTCGTGCTTACCGACGATATTTCCGCCACGAATAGCGTGAATACCTATTTCTTTAGGGCTTCTTTTTCCAACCTTTCCGTTTCTGCCGTATACGAAGAAATCGTCCGGTTGTTGTTCTTTTAGCGAATCTGCAATCATGATAGCCGTTCCGCTTGGCGCATCAACCTTTTGGTTATGATGTGCTTCAATAATTTCAATATCAAAGTTAGGGAGTAGCAGATTTGCCTTTTTAACAAGGTCAATCAAAACGTTTACGCCGAGCGACATATTGCTAGATCTGAATATTGCAATTTTTTCGCTTGCCTTTTTGACTTTTGCTACGTCTTCTTCAGTGTATCCCGTAGTGCATAATACGGCGTTAACTTTGTTTTTTATAGCGAAATCTAAAATATTATCTAAAACCGTAGGGCTGGAAAAATCAATAATAACGTCAACCTTTTCCGTAACCTTACTAAAACTGTCATAGACAGGGAAAGGGAGAGAAGAATCCGAAATTCTATCAACTCCGCATACAACTTTTATTTCACTATCGTTTAACGTGGCCTCATAAACTTTTTTGCCCATTTTGCCAAGTGCACCACTGATTAAAATATTCATATTTACTCCTTAATACTGAATCCAAAATCGGATAGAGCCTTTTTCATAATCAAAACGTGTTCCGGCTCTAAATCTGTAAGCGGTGCTCTAACGATACCGCTGTCTAAACCGATATACTTCATACCCTTTTTAACAGGGATAGGGTTAACTTCTGTAAAGCAAGCGTCAATCAAAGGAAGTAGTTTTTCTTGAAGAACTGTTGCTTCCATGTTTTTGCCTTGGAAAAACAATCTTGCAACGTCGCTTACTTCTTTAGGTAGAATATTACTTGCAACTGATATTAAGCCGAGTGAACCGATTGAAAGCATTGCTAAATTCAAGTTATCATCACCGGAATAGAGGGCTGTTTTGCCACGGATAAGCCTTGCTGTTTCACATATTTGTTCCATGTTTCCGCAAGCCTCTTTAATACCGCCGATATTTTTATGTTCTGCAATCTCTTGCATTGTTTTAGGAAGAATATTTACGCCTGTTCTTGCAGGAACGTTGTAGCATAAAACGGGAATATCAATATTATCACAAATATCGTTGTAGTATTTAACTAAACCTTTTTGTGTGCATTTATTGTAGTATGGCGTTACAACAAGCAATCCGTCTGCACCGATTTTTTGTGCGAGTTGGCTTTTTTCTATTGCGTGTTTTGTGCAGTTGCTTCCCGAACCTAAAATGAACTTAACTCTACCTGCGATTTTATCGTAAGAGAATTTTGCGATTTTTTCATATTCGTCTTCGCTTATAGTAGGGGCTTCACCGGTCGTTCCTAAAATACATAGAGCATCAATTTTATTTTCTATTTGATACTCTATTTGTTTTGCTAATGCATCATAATTTATGCCGTCTTCCGTAAACGGAGTTATGCAAGCTGTGCACGTTCCCTTAAAAATAGTTTTATTCATAGTTTTCCTTTAATTATTTATTATATTGATCTTTAACGCAATCCATTTCAATTGCTTTTTGTGCTATTTGAACGGCGTTTGTTGCGGCACCCTTTCTAATGTTATCGGCAACAACCCAAAGGTTAACGCCTGATGGAACAGTATCGTCTTTTCTGATTCTACCGATAAAAACTTCGTCATGATTTTCTGCGGTTATCGGCATAGGGTAGATATTGTTCTTTCCGTCGTCTTGAAGAATAATACCCGGTGTTTTTGCTAAAACTTCTTTAACTTGTTCAACGGTGCAAGGTTTTTCAAATTCAACGTTGATTGATTCGCTGTGGCCGTAGTAAACAGGAACACGAACGCAAGTTGCCGTAACCTTTAAATCCCAATCGTTCAAGATTTTCTTCGTTTCAAAAATCATCTTATCTTCTTCTTTCGTATATCCGTTATCCATAAACACGTCAATATGCGGTAAACAGTTGCCGAAGATAGGGTATGGGAACTTTTGTGGTTTTTCACCGCAGATACCGCCCTTTAAGTCGTTAAATCCTTTAACACCGGCACCTGATACTGCTTGATATGTTGAGTAAATAACACGTTTGATCTTAAATGCTTCGTGAAGCGGTTTTAATGCAACAACTGCTTGAATTGTAGAACAGTTTGGGTTTGCAATAATATTCTTATGCCACTTGATATCTTCTGCGTTACATTCTGGAACAACCAAAGGCACGTTTTCATCTCTTCTCCAGCAACTTGAGTTATCAATAACCAAAGCACCTTGTTTAGCAAAGATAGGTGCGAATTGTTTTGAAACTTCGCCACCGGCAGAGAACAAAGCAATATCAATTTTTTTATCTTTAACGTTTTCTTCGGTAAGTTCAATAACAGTGTATTTCTTACCCATAAAATCTATAATTTTGCCTGCAGATTTACTTGATGCGAATAAGTAATAATTATCGCAAGGAAGTTTTCTTTCGGCTAAAACTTCTAAAAATTTGTTTCCAACCATACCGGTTGCGCCAACTACGGCGATGTTGAATTTTTTCATAATGTAGTCTCCTATATAAAAATATATATATAAATATATCAAAGTTATATATAAATGTAAAGTTTTTTTACTAAACTACTTTTTTTTATTTGTAAAAAATTACAATTTAGTATAAAATATAAGAAAACAATAAAATGGGAAATTATTTAACCGAGAGGTATAAAATGGCAAAAAAGAAATCAGGTGGATTGATTAACAGGCTCATTATGGGTTCGGAAAAATCAGAAGGGTATGCTAGGGCATCACTTCCTTCTAACAGATGGGAACTCTTTTGGGATATTTTTAAGGGTAGATTTTGGAAATTAATTCTTGTTAATTTTTTAACTATAATTTTTTTCGTCCCTTTTTTTGCACTAATATTTTTCAAAAATTCTGCAATGGCGTCTTTTGGCGTTATGATTCCGTATTCGCAAGGCTTTGGCGTAGGTTATCAATCACGCCCTTCATTTTTAGGGCTTAGCCAAGCTGTGGACGTTAATATTGCTTTTACGTTAAATATTGCTTTGCCTATCGTTTTCGTTATAATGGCAATCGGTATTTCCGGCGGGGCTTACGTTATGAGAAATATGGTTTGGACTGAAGGTATTTTTGTTTCAAACGATTTTTGGAGA
>JAZLMT010000028.1:0-5628 GCA_045598745.1 Christensenellaceae bacterium | reverse complement strand
CTTTCTTTATTTTGTGCTTTTATATCCCTTGCAACTATTACAATGCTTTTAGCAAATTCTTTGGATTTTTCTCTTAAAACGCTATCACTCATAATTAAATTATAGCATAATAACTTAAAAAAGTAAAGTTATATTGTTTGCAAAGCAAACAGTGATATTTTTAATCAAAGATTAAAAGTGATATTTTGACTTTCAGTCAAAGTTATATTAAATAAATCCACAACTTGCCGAAGTCAAATATCACTTCCGATAGGAAATATCACTCGCCGATAGGCGAATATCACAAATCCGCTTGCGGATTTATTTAGTTGTCGCTTTTCCCTATGGGAAGAGCGACTTTCCACCTGTTTTTTCTTTATTATATTGATAGTATTGCAACCGAAGCCATACCCAAAACAATTCCTATCCACTGCCACCAACGCATTTTCCATAGAAACTCCTTTTATTCTTTGATTATAATACGTTTTAATATCAATTTCAATATTTTTTATTTATATATAAATTACATTTTTAGACATTTTTCTTTTTCTATCGTGTTGACATACTATTAATAATATATTAAAATATTTTATATGAAAAAAACTAGCAAAGACAAGAAACTAAAATTTCGCAATCATATCGGCTGGTGGTTAATAAATTTTTTAGTTAGACCGTATATTAAACACAAGTATCATCTTCAATACGAAAAATTTAAGGACAGCAAAAAAAGGCAATATCTCGTTTTGATAAACCATCAAACACCTATGGACCAATTTTTCTTTTCTTTAATGTTTTATGGAAAAAAATATCTCGTTGTTACAGAAGACGTTATGCGAAACGGTATGATTTCTTCTTTGCTTAATTTTTTAATTACGCCTATCCCTTTTAGAAAATCTTCTACCGATGCAAAAGCAGTTATGTCTTGTTTGAGAGTAGCAAAAAAAGGTGGCACTATCTTTTTAGCACCGGAAGGAAACAGAACGTATAGCGGAAAAACCGGTTATATTAAACCGACTGTTGCAAAACTTGCAAAAGCGCTTAATCTTCCGGTAGCAATACTAAAAATAGAAGGTGGATATAGCGTTCAACCAAGATGGAGCAACGTAGTTAGAAAAGGTAAATGCCGTGCCTTCGTTCAAGAAGTTTTAGAGCCGGAACAAATCAAAGATATGCCTGATGAAGAATTATATTCTTTACTTTCGGAAAAGTTATATAACGACGAATCGGGAGATACCGGTTTATATTTACATAAAAAAAGAGCAGAGTTTTTGGAACGTGCTATGTTTATCTGTCCGGACTGCGGTTTATCTTCTTTTCATAGCCGTCTTGATACGGTAAAATGTGAAAAATGCGGTAAGGAAATTTTAGTAAAAGACAATAAATTATTAGAAGGCAAAAATTTTGATTTTCCTTTTAAAACCGTTGGCGAGTGGTATAGTTATCAAGAAAACATTATAAATAATTTTGACGTTAATAAGTTTATCTCTACTCCAGCCTATACGGAAACAGTCAGATTTATAAAAGTATTTGACGCTAAAGCAAAAATCATTTTAAGCGCAAATGCAAAAATATCGCTATTTGGGGATAAATACATTATATCTTTTAGAAACAAAACAAGGATTTTTGATTTTAACGATATTTCTGCCGTAACAATTTTGGGCAGAAACAAAATGGATTTTTATTATAAAGACGAAATATATCAAATTAAAGGCGGAAAACGTTTTAACGCACTAAAATATATGTTCTTCTTTTACAGAAATAAAAACATCAAGGAGGGAAAAAATGGTTCGTTTTTGGGACTTTAATGCTTGGGGCGTTATTAACACTTTTGCCGTTTTATTACTCTCTTTGCTTGTTGCTCATATTTTAAAAGAAAACTTAAAGTTTCTTAAAAAATCACTTATCCCTACTTCCGTTTTTGGTGGATTGATTTTACTTATTATCGCAACCATTTACAACGTAATAACAAATGAAGTTTTATTTGAGTTAAATTTCTTTGGCGGAGAAGGTTCTATAACTATGGAAATAGTAACCTATCATGCGCTAGCCCTTGGCTTTATTGCGTCTACCTTAAAAAAATCAGATAAAAAATTTGATAAAAAAAGAAACGTAGAAATTTTCAACACAGGTCTTACAACAGTTGCAAGTTATTTAATGCAAGGGGCTTTGGGTATCGCAATCACAATGATTGCCGTTTACTTGTTTAACTCAAATATTTTAAGCGGTGCAGGTGCATTGCTTCCTTTCGGTTACGGGCAAGGCACTGGGCAAGCCCTTAACTACGGAACTATTTTTGAAGAAGAACACGGATTTATCGGCGGTGCACACTTCGGCTTAACTATTGCCGCACTCGGCTTTTTATCGGCTTGCATAGGCGGTGTTGTCTATTTGAATATTCTAAAGAGAAAAGGTAAACTTCCACAAGGTAGGCTTACGGGTGAAGGCGACTTTACGAAAGAAATTTTCAAAGACGAAAACGAAATTCCTACAAGTGGCGGTATGGATAAACTTACCGTTCAAATTATTTTGATTGCGATAGTTTATATTGCTACTTTCGGTTTTATGTATTTGATCGGTTATCTCTTTGACGGATTAAAATCTACGATATACGGGCTAAATTTTTTAGTTGGCGTTATCTTTGCCGTTTTATTAAAAGCCATACTTAACGCACTAAATAAAAAGAATGTTATTAAAAAACAATACACAAACAATTATCTTTTAACAAGAATCAGCAACACTTGTTTTGATATTATGATCGTTGCGGGTATTGCGGTTATAAGGCTGGACTTTATAAAAGAATACTGGCTTATACTTTTAATTCTCGGCGTAGTAGGTGCAATTTCAACGTTTTTCTATAATCTGTTTGTTGCGAAAAAACTTTTCCCAGAATATTATTCCGAACAGTTCTTGGTTATGTATGGTATGCTAACGGGAACGGCAAGCACGGGTATAATTCTTCTTCGTGAAATAGACGGCGAGTTCAAAACCCCTGCGGAAGAAAATTTAATTTATCAAAATCTTCCTGCAATAGTATTCGGATTCCCACTTATGTTTTTGATTTTACTTGCGCCGAAAAACGATTTACTTACTTTGATAATTTTACTTGCTTCTTTTATAGCGATAAACGTATTGCTGTTCAGAAAACAAATTTTTAAGAAAAAACAAAAACAAAATAATATGTAATAAAAAGGTTTAGTTTTGAAAACTAAACCTTTTTCTTTTTAAATCAATAGTTCGCCTTCGGTTGAATCAATAACCTTAAACATCTCTACTTGTTTCCCCGTTCTTGCATCAATATAAACGTAATAAAGTGAATCGTTATATCTTCCGCTAAACTCGTAACAAAGTTTTTCACTGCTGTTTCCTATCGGCACAATCGCCTTCCTTGCACTTTCAATTTCAATATTACTTGATACTTTTTCTTTAGCTTCACTTTCACTTATCAAAGCCGAAGGAATATTTCTTTTTGTGTGATTTGTATAATAACTTGTTCCTTCCATACCTATAACCATGCCCGTTTCGGCGCAAACTCTGATTTTTATCAAATCGGAATATACCACGATTCCGTTGTCTTCGTATGCAAAGTTTATGGTGTAAACGTTGTTCGCTAAATTTATCCAAACAGCCTTCATATCGTCAATTTGCAGTCCTGATAAAAATTCCAAACCTTTTTCTTCGGCATATTCTCTGTCAATATTTATTGCTTTACAACTTCCGCTATAAGAGAACATCAAAACCTTACCGCCCTTTTTTGAAATTTGAGCATAAATAACATCTTCTCCTATTTCGGCTTGATAGTTAAAGCACTCAATATTCCCGTTATTTTCTCCGGCATATTCAATATTGTTTAACCCGTATCCGCCGAAAGTTTCAATAAAGATTTTTTGAGCACCCTCTTTATTTATTTCTTCACCCGTTAAACCCTTTATTTCACGATTATCTTTTCCGTCTGAAAAAGGTCCGTCATAGATAAGTTCGGGATATTCAACGGATAAGTTTTGCAATTCGTTAAACCCGTCTAAAACAATATCCCCTTCCTTTGCATCTAAAAGATCATTAAAAGAATAATCTCCATCCATATTTGCGCTCATGTTTTGAAAAGCGTTTTTCAGCACCAAGTTTGAATTGTATAACGAAACGAGTGTGTTTCTGTCTTTCTCGGTCAAGTCTTCGCCGTCAATTATCTTATTATTTAAATATTTTGAATAGTCGCCTATTTGATTTATTAACTTCGTAGTATAAAACTTGTTTTCGTCTTGAAGCGGAAGTGAAGAAATATCACTCTCGCAAAGTTCACTGTTGATAGCAATATCTACCAAATATTTTTGAAGCGCACTTTTATCGTTTGTTACTATTGCCTTTGATAAATCGGCATCAATATTATCTATTTCCGAAGTGGTATTATAAAATGATTTTTGGTATAAATTTTCTACGTCTTTATCCGATGAAGATGGCAGTATAAACACCAGCGTTAAAGCCGTTGCTAAAAGCAAAGTGCAAACGCCAAGAGAAACAACCGCCGTCACCCAACCGCCTATACCCATTTTGCGTTGTCTGTTCTTTTGCCTGTTTTCAAGCCTTTTATTCTTTCTGTTTTCTTTTTCCAAAACCTTCTGTTTTCTGATATTATCAAACCTTTCTATTCTCTCTGCCTTTAATTCTTGCTTTCGGTTTTCTCTATCTAAAAGCATTTTTGATCTTTCTCGTCTATAAGCCAGCCTTGCCTTTTCCCTTTCGTCTTTCTTAAACTCTTTTATCCTTTTGTTTTGAAGTTTTTTTCTCTTTCTTTCTTCTGCCTTTTTTTCTTTATTAGATTTTTCTATGTTTTCCACCTTTTCAACGGCGTTATTTTTTTCTTCCATATTACCCCCTTATTTTGCAAAGACGTGATTGCCTATCGTTATTGTCGTCTGACGTGAAAAAATCCAAGTGCTTGTTGCTATTTTAGGATTATAATAATAAATAGCACCGTAAGTCGGATCCCAGCCGTTCATAGCGTCAATCGCAGCCTTTCTTGCCGTATCGTTCGGCGTAAGATTTATTTGCCCGTCGCTTACGGCTGTAAACGCATATTTTTGATATATTACCCCCGACATCGTATTTGGAAAAGAAGATGATTTTATTCTGTTCATTACAACGGCGCCAACGGCAACTTGACCAACGTAACTTTCACCTCTTGCTTCTCCGTAAATAAGTTTGGTAAGAAGATTTATATCGCTATCGCTATAAGAAGTATTTGACGTAGGCTTCGTTGTAGAAGTTGAACTGCTCATACCTAATGCAGCAAGCGTTTTAGCCCCTACGATACCGTCTACGGTCAAATTGTTTCTCTTTTGAAACAGTTTTACTGCGGCAAGCGTTTTCGGCCCGAATACGCCGTCTATCGTTCCCGTATAATAACCCCACTTTTTTAATTTTGTTTGCATTGTTCTTACTTGCGTTCCCGAACTACCTTGTTTTAACGTTTCGGCATAAACAACGTTTTCTTGATAATTGTTTGATGTTATTTTTTGTGTTCCGATAAAACAACAACAAATTAGCAAGCAAAAACATATTATTCTATAAATTCTTTTCATTTTTCTCCTCCATAAAAAATTTTTTTATAATTTCTTTTATTTTGCTTTTATATTGATACCCGGCATTTGAATT
>JAZLMT010000027.1:0-6328 GCA_045598745.1 Christensenellaceae bacterium | reverse complement strand
AAAAACAGAAAAATACATACTCAATCTAAAGAACTCTGAAACAACGCCGGAAAACCCTTGAATACATAATCCCAAAATCGCCATATTGAACAGAAAATTACCACTTTTATTTTCTTCGCATATTTTGTCTTTGTATAAAAAACAAAAAATCGTTATAGCCAACTGAATAATATAATTCGTATAATTTAAGCCGTTATCTTCTACTAAAAAATAATTTTCATACGAACCGTCTTCTGTAAAAAATAATCCGATTTGCTTTATTATTCCGCTTTTAATATATCCGAGAACAAAACATATTGCAACTAATATAAAATAAAAACTACTTGTTTTTAAATTATATAGTGGATAAACGAGAATAAAAACCAAAGACGAATTATGGAAGCCATAAGCAAGTAAAATACAAATTAAAAATGGAATCAATCTTCTTTGCTTAACGTATTTATAAGAACTTAAGCATATACCCATCGCAATTGCTTGTCTTAAACCTGCCATACAAAAATGGACTATTCCCAACGTGCATAAAAGAATAGTTGTTAAAAAATAATCTTCTGATTCTTCTTTAACAAGTTTTGCTATTCCTATACAAAGCGGAAGGCTGAAAACGATTAAAAAAATCGTATAATTGTTTGTAAGGCTTTCCATGATAAGCATTGATAAAAAATAAAGCGGTTCACTATATCCTTCAGAAAAGAAACTTACGTAACCATTTTTTATTTCTCTTTTACCTAAAAAATGCCCTACGTAAGTTATCGTATCGCCGGCAACAGTCATGTGACGAAGCCCAAACAATAAAATAAACAATACAAAAAGTATAAGATAAGGATATTTAAAACCTTTCTTATTATCAAAAAGCATGCTCCCGCCCGTGCCTTCACAAGCAAGTATTCCAATGAAAAAAATTATGTAATAAATCATTTATCTTCAATCAGTTTTTTATATAATTCTATATACTTTTTATAGTTATTTTCTTTTGAAAAAATATTTCTATACTTTTCTGTATCAACACTAAATCCGTTCTCTTTAATGTTATTTTTCTTTTTAATCATTTCGTCAAAGTCGTCTTCTTTGGTAACAAAACCGGAACCCGAATCAACTAGTTCAGGGCTACCAGTAACGTCATAGGTTATAACAGGTGTCCCGGAACAAATACTTTCCATATTAACCGTAGGAAGCGTATCAGCATGTGTTAAATTTATAAACACGTTAGATGATGAATATATATCCGCAAGCACTTCTCTATCTGTTATAAAGCCAACGCATAAAACTTTTTCATAAACCGAAAACATTTTTTTAACAGTTTCGCTACAGCCGACAAGAACTATCATTTCGTCATCTTTTAACGAATCTATAATAGCCTTAACGGCTTCACTGTTTTTAGGATTTGACCATTTATTTGCAAAGCCCAAAACGACAAACTTATTATCTAAACCGTTTTCTTTTCTAAATTTGTTTTCTGTTGGCTTAAACGTATCGGTATCAATACCGTTATGAATAAAATCAATATCACATTTTTTTAGCCTTGATTTTTTGCACTCTTCCGCTATCCAACGGCTACAACCGATAATTTTTAATCTTGGAATTTCAGTAAAAAATTTTTCTCTATCTAAAACTACCTTTCTTGATTTATCAAAAAACCAACTCTTAAATTCATTATGTTTTTGTGGGCACTTTCCACAACTATCTTGCCACTTAAAACAATTATGTTCAACATAGTGCGTGCATTTCCCGGTAAAATACCAGCAATCATGCATTGTAACAACGGTAGCAATATCGTTTTTAGATAGATATTTTAAGAGAATCGGTAAATTTATATAGTTTGAGTGAAGATTATGTAAATGAACAACGTCGGGTTTAACTTGATCTACCCACTTTAAAAACTTTTTCGTTTCACGCTTGCTTGCATATCCTTGTTTTCCAAAAACTCTTGTGTAGAGAGCATGAATTTTCTCGTCAACGTTATTACAAAACTTATAAAAGTTTTTTTGTGCTTGTCCTTTTTGAAAGGCAACAAACGCTTCCCCATCGTTATTATCAACAAGATCGGCAATGTCCTTAACTATTAAACCTGTGCTACCGTATCCGTATACGGCATTAATTTGCAATACTTTCATTTCTTAAAACTGAATCAAAATCTTTTTTAATATCTTCTCTTATCTTTTCGGCATTATGTTTTTCTAAAGAAAACTCTAAAGCTTTTTTTGAATAAGTTAAAATTATATTATTATTCTCTATAAGTTCAACTAATTTTGACTTTATATCTTTTTTATTGTCTATACAAATAGCCAAATCGTTATTCTTTAAGTATTCAAAGCCACCTTGCTTACTGTCACAAATTGCCATCACGGCACAACCGCTTGATAAACAATCTGTAATTTTCGTTGAAAAACTCATTCTAACGGCAAGCCTGTTTTTTAAATCAAACGATTCAACGTGAAGCGCAATATCACTGTTTTTATAAATATCAAAAAGTTCTTTACTTGAAACTTTATCGTGTATTACCGAATTAAACCCGTCATTTAAACACTTGTTTATTTTTTTAGAAATAAAGTTCCCCGTATATATATCTAAAACAATTTTTTGTTCGTTTTTATTTACTTCTTTAATAGCGTCAGCTAAATATTTTAGCGTTTTCCAACGGTTTAAATAAATTCCGCCGGCATAAACTATTTTTATAGGATTATTTACTTCTGTTTTTAACGTATCGCAAACGACATCAACGGGCTTTAATAAAATTTTCATATTTGCATTAAAGTCTTTTTCACATTGAAGTTTTTGCCTTTCCGTCATAGTATAACAAAGCGAATAGTATGGGAAAGTTTTACGTAGTTGCCTTCTAACTCTAAATCTGTTTATCCAAAAATATATTGAAAGTGAAAAATTTTTTAATGTATAAGCGTCATCAGAATAATAAGAGATAACTTTTTTGCCCGTATATTTAATTACAAATCTTGCTAAACGTTGTTTGAAAACATCTCCATAGCAAGGCGCAAATATTATATCAGGATTAAATTCATCAATAAATTTTTTTAAATTATCATTTTTCCAATTTGAAGTTTCCCATAAAAAATCTTCAAGAAAATGAAAAATCCCTAAATTGAATTTATGAAAAAACTTATCTACTTTTTTGTCTTTGTTACTTTGTTCGTTTTTTTCTTCCGTGTTAGAAGGAAAATCTTCAAAAACAAGTTCCCTACCTATCGGCTTATGCTTAAAAAAAGCCTTCATTGCTTGTCTATCGGACATTTGATAATATTTTTTACAAATTTTGTTTTGTGGCAAAGCCTGTTTGCAATAAATTTGAGCAAATTCCGCATCAAACCCCGTGAACATACCCGTTAAAACGTTTCCGCCGTTTGTTCCGTCTTGCCAAACTTCACCGGAAATAATAAGTATCTTTAATTTTGACATTTTATCTTCCATTTAAGTATCTTAAAAGTATATTTACTGTTAATCTATATCCTAAAAACTTATAAATCAAATAAGTAAACTTCGTTTTTTTAACGTTTGCATACTTGCATACAAACGAAGTTTTTTTAAATATTGGTTTTTCTTCTTTTTGCTCTTTTTTTGTTAATTTACCGTTTAATCCTAACGCCATGCTCCAAATATAAGCACAGTAACCGTATTCTTCATTTAATAATTCGTTTGTGTTTTCTTTATTAAACTTTATACTGCTTAAAACGATACTTAATAGGTCATCAATATTTTTTTTCTTTATTGAATTTGAAATTGAACCTGTTCTTTCTTTTCTGTAAACATATAACGGCTCATAAAACAATTTAAATTTGCTTAAATTTCTCATGGCTCGGATTGTCCATTCGCAATCTTCTGATAAAATCCCTTCCAAAAAAAACAAATTATTTTTAAGTAAAAAATCTTTTTTAATAAACTTACAACAAGCGCTGATTCCGATACTGCCGAAATTTATTAAATTTTGATAGTAAAATCTTATATCGTTATCAATAAATCTTTTATCTAAATCTTCAAAACTCTTTTTGCTATAAAAGCCTTTCCCTTCAGTATAATAAATAGGTAAATAAAAGAAAATTTCAGTATCCTTATTACTTTTAACTTTTTCTAAAAGACTATTTACGTTTACTTTTTCGTTCCACCAGTCATCGCTATCCATAAACGCAACATATTCACCTGATGACACCTTTAACCCTGCGTTTCTTGCAGAAGATAACCCACCGTTTTCTTTATGAATAACTTTTATATAATCGTATTTATTTGCATATTCATCACAAATTTTACCGCTATTATCAGGAGAACCGTCATCAACCAAAATTATTTCTATATCTTTTATGTTTTGACATATTACACTATCAACGCATTGATTCAAATATTTTTCTACCTTATAAACAGGTATTATTAAACTTAAAAAATAATTTTCCATATTATATCTTTACTTTGAAATATTTTCTATTGAAGTAAGCAAATAATTTCCCCCGTTTTCTATCATCTTTTCTAAATTTTCATTTATTACTTCATAATTCGGTTTTTGTGATAAAACCCTTTCAATTTCACTAAATGAAATTCCGTTTAAAATTCTATCTTCGCTCTGCGTCTCTTTTGCCAAAGAACGAAGCTTAAATGCATTTATGCTTTCACGAATATACAATGCGACGTTACATTGATTTTTTAAGGAAACAACGTATCCGTGGAAAGTATCGGTTATAACGCACTCCGCCTCGCTAAAATACGAATACCATTCTATAGAGTTACAAGCAATATTTTTATCACACCATTTATGATACGTTCCAAGTGAAACGGTTATAAGATTATTCTTTCTTGCATATTCCTTAATAGCTTTTATTTCTTCTTTCTTAACCATATTTCTATCATAAGAATATACAATCATATATTTCTTTTTCGTAACCCTGTTTCCGGTTTTTAAGAAATCACCGTTATATAAAATTACAGGATCACAAACGATAGGAACTTCTTTCTCTATAAGTTTCTCCATCAGTTCTTTTGTATGGCTGTCCCTTGCGGAAAGGCAATCAAACGTATTTAATCCTTCTTTTATTTTGTCATAAACGTCATGCGCTTTTAAATCTTCTTCCGTTGCCCTCCCAAAAGACGGAGCATATGCTATAATCGGTGCTTTTAAACCGTAACCGAACATCATTTCGTTAAAACCGACGTCTATACTGAAAACCTCGTCACTACCAACGATAACCAAATCCAAATTTTCACTATCATACGGTTCAAAACATAAAATGCTATCACTTTCTTTATGTTTTTTAACTTTTTTATAATTAAAAAGTGTTAAGCCTATACCTTTCTTAAATAGATACTCTTTAATGTAATAGAAAATATTTGAAATAGAAGCACTGTTCTTTTTACTTTCAATTTTATCAAAATCAAAATTTTTCTTATACGTTAAAATTTTAACTTCATGTCCGTGTTCTCTAACCCAAGCTGATAGACAAAACATTTGAAGTTTTGCCCCTTGATTATTAACGTTATAATGTGTTAGAATACCAACTTTCATTTACTCACCAAAATAAATATTTTTTAATTCTTTTTTAACAGAAGAAAAAGTATATGTTTTTGCTTTTAGATAACTTGCTTCCCTAAAAGAAGTTGTATCGCTATTATAAACGTTTTCTATTCCGCTTGCAAAACCTACAACATCCTTTGCATCAATCAAATATCCGTTTACGCCGTCAGATACAAGTTCGTTATGCCCACGGTTTTTTGAAGCAACAATAGGTTTTTTACAAAGCATTGCTTCAACGATATTTAGCGGAAGCCCTTCACGTTTAGAACAAGAAACAACCAAATCAACCGACGGCACTATCGTTTCCAAATCTTTTCTGTAGCCCAAAAATTTAACGTAATTATTAAGGTTTGATCTTTCAACTTCTGCTTTTAATTCGCTATCTAACGGACCGTTCCCCGAAAATAAAACCCTGATATTCGGAATCTTATCTTTAACTAATTCTACGGCATGAATAAGCGTTTTTTGATTTTTATTTTGATTCAATTCACCAGTGCAAATAATAACAAAATCGTCTTTAGTTAGCCCTTCTTTTTCACGCATAGAAATTGCTTCTTCGTTTGATACAGTATGATATCTGTCTTCATTTACGCCAACGCCGTGCATGTGAACGACTTGAGTTTTAAATTTAGAACTTGCTAACTTAAAATCTTCTTCAGTTATTGTGATAAGTTTATCGCATTTTTTTGCCATAAACTTTTCTATAGGATACCATAAAAGCCAATTCTTTTTTGGTGCCCCTTTATAAAAATGAAAACCGTGTGCAGTATAAAAAATCTTCGTGCCCTTTTTTCTTGCTTTTTTACCGGCAAGACGGGTTAA
>JAZLMT010000026.1:0-5380 GCA_045598745.1 Christensenellaceae bacterium | reverse complement strand
TATTCCGTTTTATTTGTTCAAGGTGGTGCCTCTCAACAATTCGCAGCAGTTCCCTTGAACTTACTTAATAAAGGAAAGGCAGATTATCTTTTAACGGGTAATTTTGCAACGAAAGCTTATGAAGAAGGTTTGAAATACGGTGATATGGCTGTTGCCGCTTCAAGTAAAGAAGCAAACTTCACCTATATCCCTGATATGAAAACCGTTAAGTTTAGAGACGATATTGATTACGTTCACTTTACCTATAACAATACGATTTTCGGAACGAGATTTACAGAACTTCCTAAAACAAATACTACACTAGTTACAGATATGAGTTCGTGCATCCTTTCAGAAGAAGTTGACGTTTCAAAGTTTGGCTTGATCTATGCAGGCGCACAAAAGAATATCGCTCCTGCAGGCGTTACTATCGTTATCGTTAGAAACGACCTTTTAGGACATGCTCTTCCAATCTGCCCTACAATGCTTAACTACGAAACGCAAGCAAAGAACAACAGTTTATATAATACTCCGCCTTGCTTCCCTATTTACATTTCAATGCTTGTATTTAGGCACTTAAAGGCAATGGGTGGCGTTAAGGCTATGCAAAAAATCAACGAAGAAAAATCTAAACTTCTTTATGATTTTATTGATAACTCTAAATTCTACACCAACAACGTTAATAAGAAAGACCGTTCTATGATGAACGTTATCTTTACTTCCCCAAATGCTGACCTTGATGCAAAGTTTGTTAAAGAAGCAAGCGAAAACGGTTTGGTTTCACTAAAAGGTCATAGAATTTTAGGCGGTATGAGAGCATCTATCTACAACGCCATGCCTATTGAAGGTGTTAAAAAATTGATTGACTTTATGAAGAAGTTTGAAATGGAGAACAAATAATGAAAAATATTTTAACGTTAAATTCAATTAGTCCTGTTATTAACGATATATTCAGCAGTGATTACAACGTTGCAAGCGACTGCGAAAAACCAGTCGGAATTATGCTTCGTAGCTTTAAAATGGCTGATTACGTTTTAGACGAAAATACAATCGCTATTGCGAGAGCAGGTGCAGGCGTAAACAATATTCCGTTTATGGATTATGCTAAATCGGGTGTTGTTGTTTTCAATACACCGGGCGCAAATGCAAACGCCGTTAAAGAACTTGTTATAACCGCTATGCTTTTAGGTTCAAGAAAAATCGTTGATGCTATTGACTGGGCTAAATCTTTAAAAGGCAAAGGTGAAGAAGTTTCTAAATTAGTAGAAAAAGGAAAATCTTCTTTCGTAGGTCCTGAAATATTAGGAAAGAAACTCGGTGTTATCGGTCTTGGCGCAATAGGTGCAAAGGTTGCAAACGTTGCCATTGATATGGGTATGACCGTTTTGGGATACGACCCTTTCCTTTCAGTTAACGCAGCACTTAAGTTAAGCACGCAAGTTAAAGTTGTTAAAGATATTGAAGATATAATGAAAGAGTGCGATTATATCACACTCCATATCCCATATATTGCCGACCAAAACAAAGGCTTTATCAATGCAGGCAATATCAGAAAGATGAAAGACGGCGTTGTTATAATCAACTGTGCAAGAGGCGAACTCGTTGACAACGGCGATATAGTTAAAGCCGTTGAAAGCGGAAAGGTTGCAAGATATTTCTGCGACTTCCCTAGCGATGAAATCTTAAACGTTCCAAATATTATTTGCACGCCACACCTTGGTGCTTCTACACCTGAAGCAGAAGACAACTGTGCAGTTATGGCAGCAAAAGAACTTATTGATTTTATTGAAAACGGAAACGTTATCAACAGTGTCAACTATCCTTCATGTTCTATGCCGAGAACAACACCTTATAGATTAGTTATCCTTCACAAAAATATTTCAAATATTTTAGCACAAATCACAGGTGCTGTTGGCAAAGAAGGAATCAATATAGAAAACATGTCAAACCAATCTAAAGGCGACTATGCCGTAACTATTTTGGACATCGTTAAAGAAATATCAAACGAAGCAATCCCTCACCTTGAAAAAGTTGAAGGCATTATTAAAGTTAGATATATTAAATAGTAAACAAACATTATTAAATCCTCTTAAGTTTTAAGGGGATTTTTTTATAAACAAAAAAGGCAGTTCAATGAACTGCCTTTTAAATTTTACTTAAGTTATACTATTTATTATTTGCCGTTTGCTGCATCAATTGCATCATCTGTTCCACTGAACACAACACAACCACTTCTGCCAAATGATGTTTTATCAAACATTTCTTTCATAGCATCTTTTTCTGCACCATCAGGCATTTCATCTAATAATTTCTTTCCTTCATCATACTCTTCTTTCATCATATCATATGCTTCTTTTGCTGCATCTTCTGTTTTAAAGTAACCAATCTCAATATAATCAAGCAAATCTTTGTGTGCATAAATTCCAGTAACTTCACCGTCTTCGTTTAACTCAACTTCATATCCGGCAGCTTCAAGATTTGCTTTTGCTGTAGCTGGATCTTCTGGAACGCTCTTGCCACAAGCTACAAGTGACATTGTTGCTACTAACATTAAAGCAGCAAGTAAAATTGTAATAACCTTTTTCATAAGTTTCTCCTTTTGTTTAGCTTCTTTTTTTTTATTTTTTAACTAAACTATATTTTTATTATAACAAAAAAAATTTAATTGTCAATAAAAAATTAAAAAAATTCTTTTATATCGCTGTTTTTATATTCGGTAAACCTTATCGTATAGCCGTTCGTTTCTTTCGGCTCGCTAACCTTAACACATGTCCAATTAGATAGTTTATCTAAATTTTCGTAAAAAACTTCGGCTTCGCCGTCTGCATCAACTTTTGTAACGAAAACCATAGAGCAATACGGAAGCATCGTTTTATAAAACATTGCACCGCCTATTATAAACACGTCGTCCGTATTATATTTTTTAAGTTCAACGGCTAACTCTTCCATAGAATCAACCACTATACAATCATCTCTCTTTTCTCCGCCCGGGAATAGAACTATATTCGTTCTGTTTTTAAGCGGCTTTCCGTTTGGAAAAGATTTAAGGGTATTTGAGCCCATAACCACAACTTTATTTAATGTTGTTTCTCTAAAAAATTTCATATCTTCGGGAAGGATAAATAACAAGCCGTTTCTTTTACCTATGCCCCATTTTTTATCAACTGCAACAATTGCTTTCATTAGATTGCCACCTCAATTTTATCTTCAAGTTTAGTATATTCATAGCCTTCAAGCTTAAAGTCGTCAACAGTAAATTTATAAAAATCTTTAACGTCGGGATTCATAATGAATTTCGGTGCCGGATATTTTGGATTTTCAATCACCTTTTTAACGATAGGAATATGCCTATCATATATATGTGCATCTGCGATAACGTGAACAAGTTCGCCGACTTTTAGCCCCGAAACCTGTGCAAACATATGTAATAAAACGGCATATTGAACAACGTTCCAGTTGTTTGCGGTAAGCACGTCGTTTGATCTTTGATTTAATATTCCGTTAAGTGTATCCCCAGTAACGTTAAACGTCATAGAATATGCACAAGGATATAAATTCATTTCGTGAAGATCTTGAAAATTATAAATATTCGTCATAATTCTTCTTGATTGCGGATTATGTTTTAAGTCGTATAAAACCCTATCAACTTGGTCAAACTCACCTTCTTTATAGATATGCTTTTGCGCAAGTTGATAGCCGTAAGCCTTACCGATAGAGCCCTTTTCGTCAGCCCAGCTATCCCAAATATGAGAGCCCAAATCGTGAATATTATTTGACTTTTTCTGCCATATCCAAAGAATTTCGTCAATGGCGGACTTAAACGCCGTTCTTCTTTGCGTAACTATAGGAAATTCTTTTTGCAAATCATATCTGTTTACAATACAGAACTTCTTGGTTGTATGGGCAGGTGTTCCGTCTTCCCAGTGTGGACGGACAGGCAAATCCTTATCATTAAACCCGTTTTCCAAAATGTCTTTACAAGTTCTAACAAAAATATCGTCAGCTAAACTCATACGTATTCTCCTTTAAAACGCATCTTTCGTTTGTTTTTTCCATCTTCTTGCAATAAATCTTAAAGTAATTTTTTTTGGAACAATTTTCATAATGCAATATAAGAACTTATTGAAAAAGCCCGGAATCAATTTTATTTTATTTTTTTTAACAGCCTTTAAGGCTTTTAAGGCAACTTTTTGTGGTGATTGGCTAGACAGTTTCCCCCATAAGCCTTGCCCATTTATATCTTCAATAATATCAGGGCGAGTTGGAACGCCACCCGGTAAAACGACCGTGCAATTAACGTTTTCACCTTTTAATTCATAGTGAAGTGCCGTAAAAAAATTTGTTAAACAGCACTTTGTTGCACTATATATTGCAAAATACGGCATAGGGCTAACCCCACTCATACTGCTTATAGTAACAATTTCTAATTTATCGCTTTTATATTTCAGTAGTTCGTGCGTGAGCGAAATAGTTGCTTCTACGTTTACCCTTATTTGAAACAAAACCTTTTCTATCGTATAATCGGTAAATGCTTTTTGAATATCAACGCCTGCCACGTTACAAATTCTATCAATAGAAATATTTTTATTTTTTATTATTTCTAAAAGGTTATTTCTTTCTTCTTCTTTTGTTAAATCGGAAGGGCAAACGATAATATCAATATCAGAATTTATTTGTAATAAATCTTTTTTTAATTTATCAAGTTTTTCTTGAGACCTTCCGGTTAAAAAAAGGTTATTACCTCTTTTAGCAAGTTCTATTGAAAATGCTTTGCCTATTCCACCGGTGCTACCGGAAACAAACGTATATCCCATATTATTTCGTTGTTAAAACTTTGCTTTTAACACCTTTAACCATGCCTAACTTTCCAGATAGACTGTTTATCGTCTCGTTTTGTGCGTCAATTATAACCGTTATAACGGAAACGCCCCTATCCCTATACGGAATACCTTGCCTACCGACAATCAAATCACGGTAATCGTGAAGAATTGAATTGACCTTTTCAACGGCATCAAAATCTTCCACTATAATTGCAACGACTGCAATTTTTGTTTCTTTATTTTCTTCCATATATTGATTATACCACAACTACATTTATTTATCAATAGAAATCATTTTTTTTGAGCTTCTCTTTTAATTTTTCCATAGATTTCGTTTCAATTCTGGAAATATACGAGCGTGAAATTTTAAGTTTTTTCGCCACTTCTCTTTGCGGATAACATATTCCGTTACCTAATCCGTATCTTAAAGACATAACTGTATACTCCCTGTTAGTCAAAATTTCTTTCATTTTTTTCTTTAACTTTTCTCCGTCAAGCGAACAATCAACCGAAGAAAAAACGGCATCTTCTTTCTCAAACAAAACGTCTATTAAAGATAATTCGTTTCCGTCTTTATCTGC
>JAZLMT010000025.1:0-67553 GCA_045598745.1 Christensenellaceae bacterium | reverse complement strand
ATTTACAAATAATCTTTTATTGTTTTTCGTTAAATTATATACTTTTATTATTGACAAAAAAATATTATTATATATAATAGTCTAACAATAAAAAATGCTGCTATGGCTCAGTCGGTAGAGCACGTCCTTGGTAAGGACGAGGTCGTCGGTTCAAGTCCGATTAGTAGCACCATAAAATCACTCCTTCCAAACTTATTCTCAAAAAAACTATTTGAATGTGTCGTTTGCATCATTTTACTCTTTATATCATAATCTCTTAACTCTCTTATTTCTCCCGGTATTGTTCCTTCCGATGCTGACAATATACAATGAAAATGTAATCTCCCTGTATCTTCACCCCTTTCAAATACACCTATATATTTCCATCCTCTTCTTGTGCTGTAATTTGCTAATGTTTTGAGTAATCATATACTTTATGATTTAAGAACAACCTTCTATACGAGATGCACAGAATGTGGTGTTGCAGATGCTGCAAGAAATGAATTCGTCGGACATTCTTTAGGTGTTCTTGGTAATACCTATACAGATTTATCAGATGAATTTTTATATAAAGAAGGTCAAAAAATAAACTATTAAAAAGATAAAAGCCAATGATATTTATATTAACCACTGGCTTTTTTATTTTAAATGAAACACAAATATATATTTTAAAATCATTAGTATTATACTGATGATTTTAAGGCAAAATTAGGTGACAAAATTAGTGACAAAATCAATGCTAAATTTTTAATTTTTTTAAAAATGTGGTCAAAACCACTTAAATTTAAGGGTATTTTGATTATAAACAACATAAAAAAACCACT
Organism: Christensenellaceae bacterium; assembly: GCA_045598745.1. GTDB lineage: Bacteria > Bacillota > Clostridia > Christensenellales > Borkfalkiaceae > UBA1259. The sequence continues at coordinate 66,750 of JAZLMT010000025.1, read as the reverse complement.
TTTGAATTATTTTCTGACCCAAAAGTGGTTTTTGGCGGAGAGCGAGGGATTCGAACCCCCGTGGGCTTGCACCCAAACGGTTTTCAAGACCGCCTCGTTATGACCACTTCGATAGCTCTCCACTTAATTATTTAATTGTTTCTCGTATTTACGAAAACCGTTTACAAACTTCGTTTGTCCCCATACGGTTTACTGCTCCGCTTTATTTAAATAAAAATTACTTTCTAGCGACTTTGATATTTTAACATAAGCCCATTATATTGTCAAGAAAAATAAAACGAAAAAACAAAAACGCTTAAAGATATTTTTTACTTTATTTTAATTCGTCAAATTTATAAATTTCTACGTCAGATTGCTTAAATAATTCTAAAGCAAAATCATCAGGATATCCGTTTTTATATATTACCTTTTTAATGCCTGAATTTATTATCATCCTAGTGCAAATAACACATGGTTGATGCGTAACATACATTATTGCGCCATCAAGACTTATTCCTAGTTTTGCAGCCTGACAAATAGCATTTTGCTCTGCATGAACAGCATAACAAACTTCTTGACAAGTTCCACTGGCAATATTTTTAACTCTTCTTAAGCACTCACCTTTTTCGGCACAACTTTTTATACCACTTGGCGCACCGTTATACCCTGTTGTTAAAACTCTTTTATCACGAACACAAACAGCCCCAACGTGCCTATTTAGTTGATAACAACTAGACCACTCGGCAACGTTTTCGGCAAGGCTCATAAAACGCAAATCCCATTTATCCATAATTAACCTTTACTCTTTATCATTTTATTTAATTCAGACATAAAAGAAGAAACGTCAGTAAAAGAACGATATACGGAAGCAAATCTAACGTAGGCAACTTCATCAAGCCCTTTTAATGCATCCATAACCATTTCGCCAATTTCTTTACTTAGAATTTCTTGATTTAACGAGTTATATATTTTTTTCTGAATATCTTCAACTAATTGATCAATCTTGCTCATAGGAACAGGACGTTTTTCGCAAGCCTTGATAATTCCGTTTTTAATTTTATTTGTATCAAACGGCTGACGTGAGCCGTTAGCCTTAACGACTAAAATAGGCGTCGTTTCAATAGTTTCGTATGTTGTAAATCTTTTACCACACCCTAAACATTCACGTCTACGGCGAATAGACGTTCCGTCTTCACTAGCTCTTGAATCAATAACTTTGCTTTCAGTTGAACCACAATAATTACACTTCATTTTTTATCCCCTTTTCTTTATTCTATCATAAAAACAAAAAAAATACAAAATATATTATAAAAAAAGTTAAAAAGCACAAAATATTCTATATGCCAACAATTTTTTATATTTTAATATCCGTCTATATTATCGCAATAAATTTTTATGGAATATTAATGTTAAAATTTCAAAAAGACGGAAGATTTATTAAAGAAGAAAAACAAAAAGTTGTGACAGATGCAAAACTTTTTTTAACTGCCGGTTTAGGCGGTGCTATAGGAATATATGTTTTTATGTTTATCTTTAAGTATAGATTAAGAAGTATACTTATGATGACGCTTATACCCGTTTTTATTGCCCTAAACATTTATGTTTTTATTCTTTTATACCGAAATGGACTTGGCGTTATAGTTTAAAGCGAATTCATTACTTCGTTTAGATTTTTTATAACGTCTGAAGGATTCATATAATATTCGTTAAATTTTGAAGCTGTTAGTTCACCGGCTTTTCCAAACAAGTAGCAAGAAGCAACAACTGAATCAAAAATATCTTTCTTTTTAGAAATCATTCCCGCAATAATACCGGAAAGCACGTCCCCACTACCACCTTTTGCCATACCACTTGAGCCAACTGTATTTAAACAAATTTTTTCACCGTTTGAAATTACGGTAGTGGCGCTCTTTAATAACATTATGACGTTATATTCTTTTGCAAACGATTTACAAAAGGCAAGTGATTTTTCTTGAATAAAAGCTACTTCTTGTTTAACAAGCCTTGAAAATTCTTTAATATGCGGAGTTAAAACAACTTCGCATTTTTTATTTTTTAATATTTCTAACCCATAAATTGATAAGACGTTTATTCCGTCGGCATCAATAATCAAAACACCACTATAATTTTCTAAAATATATTTCAAAATATCATAGTTTTCCTTATTCGTCCCTATTCCCATACCAAAGGCAATGCAGTCATACTTGAATAATTTATCAATGTTTTCTTTATCAAAAGTTAAATAACCTTTATTATCCTTTATTCCTGTCATAGTGCATTCTGGAACAATACAAGAGTAAATCGAAAGTAAGGATTCAGGAACGGCAAGATTTGAATATCCCGTTCCTACCCTTAAAGCGGAAAGCCCGTTTAACGAAAGCAAAACACTACCCGGAAAATCTTTAGAGCCACCCAAAATAGTAACTTTCCCAAAATTACCTTTATTGACGTTTCTATTCCTTTTTTCAAAAAATTTAGAAACTTCTTTTGAAGAAATACGATTAACGTAATCTTCACCCCAAATACTTATTCCTATATCTTTACATATTATTTGACCGGTATAATCAGGCCCGTCATTTAAAAAATGCCCTAGTTTATATTCTTGAATAGCAATAGTTAAATTTGCTTTAACAGCAACGCCCATAGGTAAACCTGTGTTTCCGTTTAACCCGCTTGGAATATCACAAGATATAACGAAAGCACCGCTTTTATTTATATTTTCAATCGCTTCCTTAGCTTTCCCTTCAACTTCTCTATTAAGCCCTGTTCCGAATATACAGTCAACTATAATATCAAACTTTCTGTCAAACATTTTATAGAAGCTTCTAAAAACGTTGATTGTTGCAACGGTAAAACCATGCCTTTTTGAAAGATATTTTGCAACTATTCTACCGTCTTCTCCGTTATTACCGTTTCCAAGGCAAACCAAAACCCTGCCACCCGGAAATCTTTTTATTATTTCTTCTGTAACGGCAAGCCCGGCACGTTCAATAAGTTCTTCTTTAGAAATACCAAGTTGCTCTATCGTGAACTTATCGCTCTCCTGCATTTGTTCAACTGTTAAAATTCTCTCCATTATCCACCTTAATTTTTGATATAGCACTTTCTATATCTTCATACGAAAAGCCTTTTCCCAATAAATATCTTTGGGCCTTAATTATATTCTCTTTTGTTTTTTCTTTATTCCTTAAATATTTTTCCAAAACGTTTTCACAAGCCACAGCATAAACTATTTCACTTTCATTATTTGCCTTTTCTATATCTTCCTTTTTAATTCCTTTTGCCATCAACTTGTAGTTTGAAAGTTTTTCACCTTGCTTTTTTGAAGAAAATTCAAGGTATTTTTTTGCATATTCTATATCGTCAATATACTTATATTCTTTTAGTTTATCAACAACCCTAAAAACAATTTCGTCTTCAAAGCCTTTATTCCTTAAATAATTAACGACTTGCATTTTTGTCTTTAGCGTTTTGGAAATAAAATTAACTGCTTTTGAAAGAGCATTTTCATATTCATCGGTATTCTTTATTCTTTCAATATCCTGTTCAGTTAAAACCATATCTTTTTTTAAATGATTTTTTATAGCATTTTCGTTTGAAATTCCAAAAGAAAACTCATTATCAATATAAACGTTACATCTGTTCTTTCTTTTTTCTTGAACCTTAATCTCTGTTATTATACCCATTTTAACACCTATATATAGAATAAGATTCTTTTATTTTTTCTAAAACTTTTTCGCCGTTGAATAATTCCAAAATATTATTATTAAAAACTTCAAAATCGTTTATAGGCAAATAGAACTCAACTTTAACGTTATCACTGTAATCAATATTTGAAACCACTATTTTTTTATTTTGTATTAATTTTTGAAAAGGCTTGAGCATATCGTATTTACACCTTAAAACACAATTTACGGAAAGTTCGTAGTTAACCTTATTTGCAATTTTTATGCATTCCGAAACGCTGTTGCCGTATGCTCTGTTAAGCCCACCCGTTCCAAGTTTTATTCCGCCAAAATATCTGGTTACGACACAAACAACTTTCTTTAAGTTATTGTTTGAAAGCGCTTCTAACATAGGAAGCCCTGCCGTTCCCTGTGGTTCGCCGTCATCAGAAAACTTTTTTATTAAACCGTTTTCGTCGGCAATATAGGCATAACAATTATGCGTTGCCATAGAATTCTTTTTTTTGATTTCTTCAACGAACGCTTTAGCATCATCTTCACTTTCAATGCCCTTAATATAGCAAATAAATTTAGACTTTTCTATTACTATTAAGTTTTCAAAAACACCATCAATGGTTAAATAACAATTCGCCATAAAAAATAAGACCGCAGGGAAATCCTGCGGTGAAATTTTATTCTAATCCACTTATTTCCCTAATAAGTTTCTTTCTAATTTCTAAATATTTATCAAGTTTTGCTCTTTCCTGATCAACAAGTTCTTTCGGAGCTTTATCAAGGAAGCCGTTATTTGCAAGTTTACCGCTTGCACGTTTAATTTCTGCTTCGGTATTATTAAGTTCTTTTTTCAATCTTTCAATCTCAACACTTATGTCAACAAGTTCGCCAAGCGGAATATAAAGTTCGTATCCGTCAATAATTTGAGAAATAGTTTTTTCTTTCAACTCTTCTTTATTATTGATAAATTCTATTTTATCTACCCCGGCAAGTTTTTGAATATATATAGTGCAATCCTTAACAACTTTTTTATTTTCGGTAACTACAAATAAAGATACTTTCTTTGAAGGGGCTGCCGCAACGCTTACTTTAATATTTCTAATTGACTTAATAATTTCTTTAACAGGTTCAATTTCTTTAACTGCCGTTGAATAATTAAGTTTTGTGTTATACCTTGGGAATTCTTGAAGCATTATCGTTCCTTTAGCGTTAGGAATATCTTTATAAATCTTTTCGGTTATAAACGGGACAAACGGATGCAATAACTTTAGAATTTCCGTCAAAACGTAAACTAAAACGCTAACGGTATCCAAACACTTTTCACTATCTTCCCCGTATAAAACAGGTTTAGTGAGTTCAATATACCAATCGCAGAAATCAGTCCAAACAAAATCGTAAAGATTTGCAAGTGCAACGCCCATTTCGTATTTTTCCATATTGAGCGTAACGTCTTTAATCTTTTTATTTAATTTTGAAATTATCCACTTATCTGCCGTATTTAATTTACAGTCTTTTATGTCTTTAATCTTTTTGCCTTCGGCGTTCATTAAAACGAATCTGCTTGCGTTCCAAACCTTATTCATAAAGTTTCTTGCGCCTTCAATCTTTTCGTCGGAAAATCTCATATCGCTACCGGCGGAAACACCGTTTATTAAAGAGAAACGCAAAGTATCTGCGCCGTATTTATCAATAATAACAGTTGGATCAATACCGTTCCCTAAAGACTTGCTCATCTTTCTGCCTTGCGCATCACGAACAAGTCCGTGAATTAAAACGTCTTTAAAAGGAATACGTTTCATGTGTTCAAGCCCAGAGAAAATCATTCTGGCAACCCAGAAGAAAATTATATCGTAACCTGTAACCAAAACGTCCGTCGGATAGAAATAATCAAGATCTTCGGTCTTTTCCGGATAACCGAGTGTTGAGAAAGGCCAAAGTGCTGAAGAAAACCAAGTATCCAAAACGTCTTCATCTTGCTTAATATTTTTACTACCGCATTTTGTGCAAACGTGAACGTCTTCTTTAGAAATCATCATTTCGCCACAATCTTGGCAGTAATATGCAGGGATTCTGTGCCCCCACCAAAGTTGACGTGAAATACACCAGTCTTTAATATTTTCCATCCAGTTAAAGTAGATTTTAGAAAATCTATCAGGAACGAATTTAACACTCTTTTTCTTAACAACGTCAATAGCCGGTATTGCTAAAGGTTCCATTTTAACAAACCATTGTTTTGAAACGATAGGTTCAACCGTATGATTACACCTATAACAATGCCCAACGTTATGGTGAAGTGGCTCAATTTTTTCTAATAAATCTAATTCTTTTAATTCTTCTACGACTTTTTCACGGCACTCTAAAGCCTTCATGCCGTTATATTTTCCGGCTTTTTCGTTCATTGTGCCATCGTCGTTTAAAACTCTAATAACTTCTAGGTTGTGACGAAGCCCAACTTCAAAGTCGTTCGGGTCGTGTGCCGGAGTAATTTTAACAGCACCCGTTCCGAAATCAAGTTCAACGTAATCGTCGGCAACAACAGGAATTTCTTTATTAACAATAGGCAAAATTAAAGTTTTACCCACTAACTTACCGTATTTTTTATCTTTTGGATTAACGGCAACGGCTGTATCACCGAACATAGTTTCCGGACGTGAAGTTGCAACCGTCAAATACTCGTCACTATCCTTTATAGGATATTTGATATACCATAAATGGCTATCTTCTTCTACGTATTCAACTTCGGCATCCGAAAGCGCCGTCTTACAATCAGGGCACCAGTTGATTATTCTATCGCCCCTATAAATTAAACCTTTATTGTATAAATTAACAAAAACTTCTTTAACAGCCCTTGAACACTTTTCATCCATTGTAAATGAAAGCCTAGACCAATCACAAGAAGAACCCAAAGTTTTTAACTGTTCAACAATTCTTCCGCCGTATTGCTCTTTCCACGCCCAAGCACGTTTTAAAAAGCCTTCTCTGCCAACGTCTTTCTTTGTCAAACCTTCTTTCTTCATTTGATCAACGATTTTAACTTCGGTTGCAATAGAAGCATGGTCGGTTCCCGGAAGCCATAATGCACTATAACCTTGCATACGCTTGAATCTAATTAATGTATCTTGAAGGGTTTCGTCAAGAGCATGCCCCATATGTAATTGCCCCGTAATATTCGGTGGCGGAATAACTATTGTAAACGGTAATTTATTTGGATCTACTTTTGCTTTAAAATATCCTTTTTCTTCCCATTCTTTATAGATATCCTTCTCAAATGACGAAGGATTATAGGTTTTTTCCATGTCCATGACTTTTCTCCTTTATATCCATAAAATTATACAATATATGTAAAACATTGTCAATTATAATTGTCAAAACATACAATAAAATATTAAACAAAAAAATCAAAAATAATAATGGAGAAATTATGAAAAAAATATTAACAATTTTTTTAACTTTAATTTTTTTACTTATTCCCTTAACTAGTTGCAAAAAAGACGATGATTTACAAGTTATCAACTTAAACGAAGTTACTCACTCTGTCTTCTATGCCCCGTTATATATTGCAATGGAAAACGGATATTTTGAAGAAGAAGGCTTAAAGATACAGCTGACAAACGGTGGCGGTGCGGATAATTCTATGACAGCCGTTTTATCGGGTTCGGCAGATATCGGTTTAATGGGACCTGAAACTGTTATTTATATACTGAACCAAGGCAAAAAAGATGCGCCGAAAGTATTTGCGCAACTCACACAAAAAGACGGTGCTTTTTTGGTTTCCAGAACTGAAGAAAAGAATTTTAAGTGGGAAAACTTAAAAGACAAAGAAATTTTAGCAGGTCGCCGTGGTGGTGTTCCGGCAATGTCGTTTGAATATCTTTTATACAAAAAAGGCTTGGTAAATACTGTTGATTATAACTTAAATTATGACGTTCAATTTAATTTAATGACCAGTGCGTTTATTGAAGGAACAGCCGATTACTGCACTGTCTTTGAACCGACCGCTTCCGAATATCAAAAACAAGGCAAATGGCATATCGTAGGAAGTGTTGGTGAAGCAAGCGGAGAAATACCGTATACTTCTTTTATATGCCTTAACAGTTTTATAAACGATAATAGCGAAACGCTTAAAAAGTTTATTAACGCACTAAAAAAAGCAATGGAATTTTTATATACGAAAACAGAAAGAGAAGTTGCAAATTCTATAGTAAAACAATTCCCTTCAACGACGATTGAATCTATAGAAACTTCTATAAAAAGTTATAAAAACATTGACGCTTGGAAAAAGGATTTTATTCCTACCGAAAGCAGTTTTGATAATCTACAAAACATAATGATTTATTCAAAGGAATTACAAAGCAAATTCTCTTTCTCGTCAATCGTAAACACTTCTATATTAAAGTAATAAAATAAAATTTATACGGCGGAAAAAACTATGGAAAAAATTTTACAAATGCAAAGAATTAAGTATAAATACCAAACGCCAACCGATGAAGTTTTGGCTGTGGATAATTTTAACCTTTCGGTAAAAAAAGGTGAATTCGTTTCAATAATCGGTCCTTCCGGGTGTGGAAAAACAACAATTTTATCTTTAATTTCGGGGTTAATTACCCCGACGGAAGGTAAAATTTATACAACTTCAAAAAACCTAAATTTAGGTTATATGCTACAAAAAGACCAACTTTTTCCATGGAGAACAATTGAGAAAAACATTTATCTACCTTTAGAAATAAAAAAGAATTTTACTAAAGAAAATAAACAATACGCAGAGGAACTTCTAAAAAAATACGGGCTTTACGATTTCAGAAAGAATTACCCTTCCGAACTTTCCGGCGGTATGAGACAACGTGTCGCACTAATCAGAACGCTTGTTTTTAAGCCTGAAATACTTTTGCTTGACGAACCCTTCTCTGCCCTTGATTCTCAAACAAGGCTAGAAGTTTGTGATGACGTTTATAAAATAATTAAAAACGAAAACAAAACAACGATTTTAGTTACTCATGATATTTCAGAAGCAATTTCACTTTCGGATAGAATAATTGTTTTAACGAAAAGGCCTGCAACGGTAAAAAGTGAATTTATACCAAAGATACAAGGATCTTCTCCGTTAGAAAGACGGGAAAAACCCGAATTTTCTATTTTGTTTGAAAAGATCTATAAGGAGTTACGTTCATGATAAAAAAATACTCAAAGGAACATTTGCTATATCTTAAAGAAATAAAAAGGAAAAATACTTTCGTTTGGATAATGCGTTTTGCTATTCTATTAATTCTTTTAGGTTTTTGGGAACTTTTTGCAAGGCTTGAAATTATTGATTCGTTTATAACAAGTTCACCCAGCAAAATTGTCATAACAACGAAAAAACTTATACTTGAAAGCAATCTGTTTTACCATATCGGAATAACGCTTTACGAAACGGTTTTCGGCTTTATTTTAGCTGTAATTGTCGGATACGTTTTAGCACTTCTTATATGGCTAAACGATAGTTTGAAAAAAATATTAGAGCCTTATTTAGTCGTTCTTAACAGCCTTCCGAAAATTGCTATGGGACCTATAATTATAGTGTGGTTCGGAAGTGGCAATAAGTCAATAATTTTTATGACTTTTTTGGTTGCCGTTATAGTTGCGACAATTACCATGATGAACGGTTTTTTAGAAACAGATAAAGAAAAAATATTACTTCTTAAGTCAATGGGCGCAAGTAAATTTCAAATCATGAATAAACTTGTAATTCCCGGAAGTTTCCCAACATTTATAAGTATGCTTAAAATTTGCGTTGGACTTTCTTGGATCGGTTCGATTATGGGTGAATATTTAGTATCACGTGCAGGGCTTGGATACCTTATAGTTTACGGAAGCCAAGTATTTAAGTTAGACCTTATTATGGCATCAACTATTATACTTTGTATTTTAGCATCTTTAATGTATTCACTGATTGTTTTACTTGAAAAAATACTAATTAAACACAGTTAAAAAGCCCACCGTTTGGTGGGCTTTTTATTATAGAAGAATACAAACGATTCCCCCTTTGTTTTCATTTACGATTTTACACATTGTTTTTCTAAGTTTCCCTTGAACGGACTCCGGAATTTCTTTTATTTTTGTATTTATCCCGTCTGCGATAAGATCTTGAAGCGACCTTCCAAGCATTTCCGTATCCCAAAGTTTTTTAGGATCATTATCGTATTTTTCTATTATTGAATTTGCCATTTCTTCACCCTGTTTATCGTTTCCGACTATCGGTGAAACTTCGGTTGCAACGTCAACTTTCATAATATGTAAACTTGGTGCTTTTGCCTTGAGTTTTACTCCGTATTTATTGCCCTGTTTTATTAAAACGGGTTCTTCAAAATTCATTTCTTCAGGAGTCGGCATAACCACACCGTATCCGTTGTCTAACGCTTCGCTTAACGCATCTTTTATTTTATCATATTGTTTCTTCCCTTTTGAAAAATCTTTTATATAAGACATAAGCGAAAAATTATCTTCAATCTTTTCATCACAAATGCTTGACAGCACTTTATAAAACAAACCTTTTTTGCCGTTTATCTTAAAATTCGCTTCACCGTTAGACAAACACAATTCTTTAAGTTCTATAGGCTCGTAATTTTCACTATCAAAAAAACTTTCGTTCAGGTAATAATAGTCCTTCATTTTGCACACGTTAGTTGACTTTTCTTTTATATCTTCTATTATTTCACTGATAAAAGGATTATCTCTATCCATAACGGATAAATAATCGGGTATTTCTACGTTAAACCCGTTCATAGGAAACTCTAAAAGTATCTTTTCAAATATAGAAGTTATATCGTCACTCGTTAAATGTTCAACGTCAAAAGCAACTACGGGAACGTTATACTTTCTTTCTAAATCGTTTACCGTATTAAGCGTGTTTTCACTTGAAACGTTATTCGTATTATAAATTATTATAAAAGGCTTATTTATACTCTGCATTTCCCTAACGATTTTTTCTTCTGCCTTTTCGTAATACTTTCTATCTATTTCGGTAAAACTTCCGTCTGTCGTTATTAAAACACCTATAGTTGAATATTCGTTTATAACTTTATCAGTGCCGAACTTTGCAGCATCTGAAAAAGGCATTTCTTCATCGCTCCACGGCGTTTTAACAAGCCTTGGCTTTCCTTCTTCCATATTTCCGCTTGCACCTTCAACGTAATAACCAACGCAATCAACCAAACGGATATTTGCACTTGTTTTATTATTAAAAGTTACTTTTACCGCATTTGAAGGAACAAACATCGGTTGCGTTGTCATAATCGTTTTTCCGTTTGACGACTGTGGCATTTCATCAAGCGCAATTTGTTTTTGTAGTTTATTGCTTATATTCGGAATAACAAAATTTTGCATAACTTTATTGATAAACGTTGATTTTCCCGTTCTGACAGGTCCAACAACACCTATATAAATATCGCCACCAGTTCTTTTAGATATATCAGTATATATATCGTATTTAACCATAAAAAAACCTCCCATACATTACACTTTTAATATATGAGAGGTTATTCTTCTTTATGAAAATTTTAGCGATTTTTTAATTATTTTTTTCAGTTTCCTTATTTTTTGATTTCATTTTTACAAACATCGCCTTTATTGACGTTGAATGCTCGTCACCGGAAAGCATTCTTTCAATATTCTTTCTATGAGCAAACCAAGTAAAGAAACAAATTAAAAACAATATGCAATTTACTAAAATAACGAATAATAAACAAGAATTTATTTCTTTTGCATACGTTAAATTTATTCTGATAAAAGCACTTATTGCAGAAGGAGTTATTGCTATAAAAGATGCCATTGCCCCGAATTCAGTGAAATAAATAAAAGCTATCGCCGCAACGATTGCCATAATTACTATTAGTCCCCAAGCAATACCGTAAGAACACTCTACGAATAAGAAAACGCCTATTGAAGAAGCAATTCCTTTTCCGCCCTTAAACTTAAATATAACCGGATAAATATGCCCTAAAACTACACTTAAACCACACAAATATAAAGCTAAATCTTTAATTAAAAAATTCGTATTCGAAAAACAGCCCTTATCTTTAAAGACAAAAAAAGCAACTAAACACGGTATAACGCCTTTTAATATATCAAGAAAGAAAACCGAAAGCCCGACCTTTAACCCAAAATTTCTTCCCATGTTTAAGGTGCCGGGGTTACCGCTTCCAAGTGTTCTTATATCAACTTTTTTTGTTTTTGAAATAATGATTGCCCAGTTTAAATTTCCCAAAAAATAACTGCAGACAGCTAGTATTCCAAGTAATATATAATTAATTGTCATCTTCACTCTTTTCCCTAATAATAATTTTCAATGGTGTTCCGCTAAAATCATACGCATTTCTAATGCAATTTTCAAGATATCTCTTATATGAAAAATGCATAAGATTTTGTTCATTACAAAATATTACGATTTCCGGTGGATTAATGCCCGTTTGAGTTGCATAAGTTATTTTTAACCTTTTCCCGTTTACCGACGGTGGTTCGTTTGCCCTAACGCAATCTAAAATCAAATCGTTTAATTGACCTGTAGTTATTCTCCTTTGAGAATTTTTTAAAACATTTTCGGCTAAATCTAAAATTTTATCCGTTCTAAGCCCCGTTTTTGCAGAAACGAAAACAGGGACAAAATAATCCATAAATTTTAGATTGAGCTTTAAGTCATCGGTAAACTTATTTATGGTATACGTATCTTTTTCTATCGTATCCCATTTATTCATAACGATAATTGAAGGTTTACCCTGTTCGTGAACGTATCCGCAAATCTTAACGTCCTGTTCCGTTATACCTTGTTCTGCATCAATCATTATAATGCAAACGTCTGCACGCCTTATTGCTCCCAAAGCCCTTAAAACACTATAGTATTCCAAATCTTCGGTAACGGCATGTTTTTTCCTTATTCCTGCCGTATCAATAAGCATATATTTTTTATCGTTATATAAAAACGGAGTATCTATCGCATCACGTGTCGTTCCGGCAATATCGGAAACGATAGTTCTGTCAAAACCCAAAAGCTTATTGCATAAACTTGATTTTCCAGCATTTGGTTTTCCAACAACCGCAAGTTTAATATATTCGCTATCGTCAAGTTCACCCAAATCTTTAAAATACTTGCAAACTTCATCAAGCAAATCACCAATACCTGTTCCGTGTTCTGCAGAAATACCGAAAGGTTCGCCTAATCCCAAATTATAAAATTCATAAAGCGAATCTGGTGAATAATTGTCTAATTTATTTACTGCAAGAACGACAGGCTTTCCACTTTTACGAAGTTTCATCGCAACGTCTTGATCTTCCGTTGTCAGCCCTGTTTTTGCATCGGTAAATAAAATAATAACGTTTGCGGTTTCTATTGCAATTTCAGCCTGCTTTTGTATATGTTTCCACATTATATCTGTAGATTTTAATTCCAATCCACCGGTATCAACAAGCGTAAAATACTGACCGCACCATTCTGCGTCAGCATAAAGCCTATCCCTGGTAACACCGGGGAAATTATCTACAATTGATATTTTTTTACCTACTACTTTATTGAAAAAAGTAGATTTTCCTACGTTAGGTCGCCCAACTATTGCGACAAGCGGTTTAGCCACAAATTACCTCTTTTTTTAAGCAAACCAAATTAAAACTATACCTGCAATAAAAATACAAATTGATATTGCAAAAATAATTTTCGTTACTTTTCCTTTTCCTTTAACAAAATTCAATGCGCTTAAAGCTATAAATAACAGAATCAAACAATCCCTTACTGTTTCTAAAATATTAATTAATGAGCCACCTACTTCCAACCCAACTATAGGTAGAAGTTTGCAAACAAAAATTAATACTGCTGATAAAACTAATACAACAAAGCAAAGAAAGTTTAAAAAATTACCATTTGATTGTTTCATATTATTTCTCCTTTTATCTTATTTTCTTTAATATTTCACTAAAATATTCAGGCAAATCACAATTAAACGAACATAATTTATTTGTTTTTGGATGAACAAACTCTAACTTACCAGCATGAAGCAATTGACCGTTTAATTTAAATTTTTGATTTTTATATCCGTATTCCGGATCACCGACTATCGGATGCCCCATATACTTTGCATGAACTCTTATTTGATGCGTCCTTCCCGTTTTCAGAGAAAATTCACATAAAGTATACTCATTATATCTTTTAATAACTTTATAATCTGTTATCGCAAGTCTTCCGCTTGAAGAAACTGCCATTTTCGTTCTATCCTTTGGATTTCTTGAAATAAATGTTTCAATGTGTCCACTATCGTCTTTAATAACACCTTCTAAAAGTGCCGTGTATACTCTATGGCAAGTTTTATCTTCAAGTTGTTTCGCAAGTTTTACGTGCGCTTTATCGTTTTTAGCGACTACAAGTAAGCCTGAAGTGTTTTTATCTATTCTATGAACAATTCCCGGCCTTATCACACCGTTTATACCGGAAAGTTTATCTAAATGGTATAAAAGAGCGTTGACAAGTGTTGAACCGTTAGTGCCGTTTCCTGCATGAACAGTCATACCTTGTGGCTTATTTATGACAGCCAAATCGTCATCTTGATATATAATATCAAGTGGAATATTTTCCGGTTCTAAATCTAAATTCACTAAATCGTTTATGATAACCGTATATTCTTCGTTATTTTTTACTATCTTATTGGCTTTTACTTTTTTATCACAAAGAAAAACACAGCCTTCTTCGCATATTTTTTTAATATGCGAACGTGTTTTTTCTATCTTTTCGCTCAAAAAAACATCAAGCCTTTTATTTACGTCTTTTTCAGTTGTCTTTAACTTTATTTTTTCCATTTTTCTTAAATATAGCGTTTTTATCCAAAAAGAATAGATGAATAATCACCAAAACAATTCCTATCGATAAACAAGCATCTGCAATATTAAACACTGCGAACGGGCAAAATCCATTAATATCTATCGTTAAAAAGTCAGTAACCTTTGAAAAAAACAGTCTATCTATAAAATTACCTATCGTTCCACCCGCTATTAAACAAATTGATATTGTAAGCGTTTTATAATTTCTTTTAATTGCATACGTATATGCAAAAACCAAAACGATTAAAGCAACACCTGTTAAAATCTTAAAAAATGTTTGCGCCCACGCTTTATCTGAAAATAATCCGAACGCTGCGCCTGAATTACCGTTTGTCAATTCAAAATAAAAAAATGACGGTATAACTGTCTTTCTTTCCCCAACAATATAGTTATTTCTAAAATAAAGTTTCGTCAGTTGGTCAAATAAAATCGCAAGGGCAAAAACAAGTATTGAAATAATAATAAAAACTATTCGTCTATTAAACCTAACTCTTTGCATAAATCCTCTAATTTTAATTCGCCCGGGTTTAAAACTTCATCCAAGTTAAAACCATTGTCGCTTGTAGCCAAAACGTAATTTTCAATCTTCTTTTTCGGGTTAAAAGGAACTTTTTTGTTTGAAATTAACCTATCTATCTTTTCCACTTTCTTTTTACTATCATTATGTGTGACCAAAATAGTGGCAATTTCGTTAGATAATTTCTTCATTTCTTCTATTTCTGGATATAGTGGATATTTTTGAAATAAATAATTAAAATACCCCGTCCATTTTTCGTGAAATTGTGTAAGTTCAAGGATTTCCAGATTATATTTCTTATCCGCAAGCCCCATAACTTCCTTTGACTTCTTCTTTGCCTCAATTATTGAAGACGATATAATCTCGTTATCGTTTTTATACTTTTCAACTTCAGAAGAAAGTTTTCTGTTTTCTTCCTTTAATTCGTTTATTAAAGCATAACACTCCGATAACTTATTATTATAATGAAGATTAACCTTATTTATCAAAAGTTCAACTTCTTCTTTTTTAAACCTATTTTTTTTTAATTCCAAAGTTTTAACTCCTAAATTATTCTTTACCCCTAATCTCTACAAGCATACTGCGTTTTAATTCATATAATTCATCAGATAAGTCAACCTTAAACAAATGAGGGCTATCAAGCCTCTTATATTCGTCCCAAAAAGTTTCTAATTCTTTTTGTGCATATTCTTTGATTTCTTTTAACTTTGGTAAGTTATACACTAATTTACCGTTCTTTATTACGTCAACGTGAAGTTTTTTAACCGTATAATCGGTAAAAGTTATTTTTTTCCACCTTTCCGTTTGATGCGTTAAAACAAGTGGCTTACTTGTGTCAATATCTTTCTCGCTTCTTAAACAAATGAAATCGGCTTCAGCCTTCCCTGTTTTATTATCATAAACCCTACAAATATTCTTAAATCCTGGGTTTGTTATCTTTGCTGTATTATCTGAAAGTTTTATTTTCGGAATTTCTTTACCGTTATCATCATAAATTGCAGCAAGTTTATAAACACCGCCAAGTGCCGGCATATCAGAACTTGTAATAAGTTTTGTTCCGACACCCCAAATATCAATTTTTGCACCTTGATTCAAGAGTGAATCTATTGATTGTTCATCCAAATCACCGGAAGCGCAAATTTTTGCATCGGGATATCCGGCATCATCAAGCATTTGCCTTGCTTTCTTTGATAAATACGCCAAATCACCACTATCTAATCTTATTCCAAAAGGTTTATATCCTTTTTCTCTTAAATAATCAAAAGTCTTTATTGCATTTGGAACACCACTTTTTAAGGTATTATACGTATCAACCAAAAGCATAGTTTTATCAGGATAAACGTCTGCATAAGCCTTAAAAGCCGTTAATTCATCAGGAAAATTCATAACCCAACTATGTGCATGCGTCCCGGCAACGGGAATATCAAACATTTTCCCCGCAAGAACGTTAGAAGTTGAATTACAACCGCCGATAACCGCCGCTCTTGCCCCATAAATTCCTGCGTCTGGTGCTTGCGCACGGCGTAAACCGAATTCTAAAATTGATCCACCCTTTGAAGCATAACATATTTTAGCCGATTTTGAAGCAATAAGCGTTTGATGATTTATTATATTTAATATTGCCGTTTCAATGAGTTGAGCTTGCATTATCGGTGCTTTAACCGTTAAAATCGGTTCACCCGGGAATACGACTGTTCCTTCCGGAACGGCATAAACGTCACCCGTAAACTTAAACCCCTTTAAGTATTCTATGAAATCATCACAAAAAATATCAAGGCTTTTAAGATATTCTATTTCTTCCGGCCCAAAATTTATCTTTAAAATATAATCAACAACCTGTTCCAAACCACAAGCAAGTGAATAAGTTATTATGCCGTTTTGCCTAAAAAACACGTCAAAAACAGCAATTTCATCACGCCTATTCTCCTGAAGGTAGCCGTTCATCATTGTCAACTGATAAAAATCCGTAAGTAAAGTTAAATTTCTTTCGCTCATAATAACCTCATTTTTACTATTTTAACATATTTATTTTTTTTTGTAAATATTTTTATATTTACTTAACGGATTATATTTAATTTATGTTTGGAATTCGGTTTTATATTGACATGCCCTATATATTATGTTATAATTTTTTATATATGATAGCATTTATTGTAGCGCTTTACGATGAAGCAAAATGTCTTTTAGATCAATTGAATAATAAAAAAGAAATAAAGCTTATAGATAAGCCTTGTTTTTGTGGTAAAATTAAAGATAAAGATGTTATTATTGCCATTTCCGGTATCGGAAAAGTTAGCAGTGCTTTGACAACACAAATTATAATAGACAAGTTTAATCCGTCTTTAATATTCAATTTTGGAACATGTGGCGGTATTGATACTTCCGTTTGCGTCAAAGATTATTATCTCATTGATAAAGCCTGCCAATTGGATTTTGACGTTACGGAAATCGACCAAGTTCCTATCGGCTATATTCAAGAATATGACAGAGTTTTTTTTGATACGTTTATTCCGAAAAACAACTCATTAAAAGTGCTATCATTAGCCTCTGCCGATAAATTTACAAACGATGAAAAATATATTGATATAATAAAAAAATCAGGTGCTAAATTAAGAGATATGGAAGGTGGTGCAATTGCACAAGTTTGCATATCAAATAACGTTCCCCTTATTATATTAAAGGGTGTTACTGATATTTTCGGAAGCGAAAGCAATAGTTACTATCAAAACAAACTTGCAATTTGCTCCGGATTTTATAAAAAAATTATAGAAATTATATCTCTACTATAAAATAATTAAATTTTTTTTGTTTTTTTTAATAAATTTTAAAAAAACCATTGCAAATATTTTCTTTTTGGGTTATTATATAATATATATAATATAAATATATAAGAAAGTAGTTTTTTAGGAGTATTTATGAATAGAAATTGGAAAAACGTTTCAATCGCTGAATGTTTTGGAATAATTCTCTGCTCACTTATTTGTTGTTTAGTTGCAGTTATTCCATTTTCGCTTGATCCTATGACGTTATCTTTTGAAACACTTCCTTTGTTAGCAAACGAAGAATCAAACATTATGACAACAATTAATAGTGTTAATGCAGACGGATTGATAACAGCAATCCCTATGCTTGAAGATTTTGAAGAATTAATTAGCCTTGTTTTTGAATATGCAATTGATGGTTATTTCATTATCATTTTTGTTAATATTTTCGCTTCTATTGTTTTAATGCTTACACAAAGCAAAATCGTTAGAAAAGTTTGCAGAGTTGTTTCTGTTATCTTTGGTATTTGTTTAATTCTTATCGCTGTTTTGTTCCTTGTTTATGCAGTATCAATATTTATGGCAAGCGGTTCAGCTTGGGAAACAATTGGCGATTTGTTAAATAATACAGGTATTCTATTTGCTCTTGGTATGTTTGTATTTGGCTTAATTATTGGTGCTAAACAATGTAGATGGTTCAAACAACCTTTTAAGTTTTAATTTAAGTAAAATTTAATCCACCGATTTTGATGTGCACCTCCAAAAGTGTCTAACTTTTGGGGCGCACATCAAAAACGGTGGATTTTTTATATATGTTATTAAAGTTTTTCTATTTCATAAATATCATCAAAAAAAACTTTCCCCTCCCCAACTACTATAAATTTATTTATTAAATCAATCTTGTTTATTTTATCAATAACAGTTATATAATACCCACTTTCAAAACAGTCTATTTTAACCTTATCACCCTTTTCCAAAGATAAAATCACCTTCGTTATTGAAAGCGTTTTTTCTTCCGTTATTTCTTTTCTGTTTTCCCTATCGTGCTTTATCTCTTTTTCTCTTAACGCCTCTCTTAAACCCGTTAACGCTTCAAACGGGGCAAATTGTTTTGCTCTGTCTTCTCTATTCACTATTGTGCCCACCTATAAGTTTATTTCGTATAATTGTTGTTGCGTCTTCTTGTAAATCTGCTCCCATTATTATTGCATTTTTACCAAATTTACTTTTGATTTTGTTTGAAATCTCTCCCAAACTAACTTGTCTTTTTACTTTTTCATAATCGGTAAACAAATCGTAACTCTCCAAAGACTTATCTACAACGTTAGAAAATTCAATTCCCAGCCGTTTGATTTTTTTATCTTTATCTACTATTTCATAAAACTTTTTATCAACGTATGGTATCATAATATTTGCTACGTTTGTTTTAGCAGTCATTTTAATATGACCTTTAACATTAATACCAAGTTCACCTGCGTATCCGACTAAAATATTTATATTATCACTCACAAGCCCACGTTTGATTAAATCTAACGAACAATTTCTAACCATTTCTTCAATAACAAGTTTAGCACTTTCGTATTCATAATCGTGAAATAATATTTGTGAAGTGGAAACTGATTTTTCTTGCCCTTTATAATTTTTTATATCTTTCATGAGGCAACTTTCTCTGCCCCAAGCATGATCTATTATAAGCTCGGCATTTATACCGAATTCTTTATATAAATATTCTTCGGGATAATGTGCCAAATCATACATATCCATTATACCACGCCTGTTTAATCTTCTTTCAATACCTGCTCCGATTTGCCAAAAATCCGTCAACGGTTTGTGGTGCCATAGCTGTTCTTTATATAGCTCTTCATCTAAAAAACTTATGTGATCTTCTGACTTTTTTGCCGTTATATCAAGTGCTATTTTTGCAAGATACATATTTGTTCCGATACCGCAAGTTGCAGGTATTTTAAGCTTTTGAGCAATCTCTCCGATTAACATTTTTGCGAACTCTTTCGGAGTTTTATTATATATTTTTAAGTAATCTGTAACATCAATAAAACTTTCGTCAATTGAATAAACGTGTATATCGTTTTTATCTATATATTGAAGGTATATTTCATAGATATTTGAAGCATATTCAATATATTTTTTCATTCTCGGTAGAGCCGATATATATTCAATATTTTTAGGTATTTCAAAAATTCTGCATCTGTTTTTAACGCCTAGTTCCTTCATCTTTGGTGAAATTGCCAAACATATTGCGCCACTTCCTCTTGAAGCATCTGTTACGACAAGATTTGTTAAAAAAGGATTTAAACCTCTTTCAGCGCATTCAACCGATGCAAAAAAACATTTCATATCAATAACCATATAAATGCGCTCTTTTATCATAACCACTCCTTTTAATATATTTTACAACACGAACAAATGTTTGTCAATGTTTTTACTAAACAAAAAAAGCCTTCTATAAAAAGGCTTTCTTTTTTCTGATTTTTTTATTCAGTTATAGTTTTTATTTCTAAAAGTTTTTTATAATTCTCAATATCTCTATCACGAATTTCCGTTCTCTTTATTTTACCGCTAATGGTTTTTGGAAGAGAATCAACAAACTCAATAATTCTTGGATATTTATAAGGTGCTGTATTATGTTTTACAAACGTTTGAAGCTCTAATTTAAGCTCGTCACTCGGAATATATCCTTTTTTTAATACGATTGTTGCTTTAACACAAAAACCACGTTTTGCATCAGGATAGCCGGTTACCGCAACTTCTAAAACGGCAGGATGTTCCATTAAAACGCTTTCAACTTCAAAAGGCCCTATACGGTATCCTGACGACTTTATAACGTCATCATTTCTTCCTATATATTTAATAAGCCCGTGTTCATCAAAATAAGCCGTATCACCTGTGTGAAAATATCCGTCTTTCCATGATTTAGCCATACTTTCTTCATCATCGTGATATCCGCATGAAACACCGCAAGGCTTATTTGCCAAAGTGCCTTTAATACAAATTTCGCCTTCTTCACCAGGTAAACAATCTACCCCTTCAGCATTTTTGATAGAAATTTCATAACCCGGAATAGGCGTTCCTATAAAACCTGAAATCGGCGTTGCAAAACCTTTTAGCGTGCCTAAACAAAGAGTTGTTTCCGTTTGCCCAAAACCTTCATAAATATCTAAACCCGTAAATTGTTTCCACTTGTTATAAATATCTGCATTTAAGGCTTCACCTGCAGAACAGCAGTTTGTTAGACTTGAAAGATTATATTTTGCAACGTCTTGTTGAAGAATAAATCTATACATTGTTGGTGGAACACAGAAAGTAGTTACCTTATATTTTTCTAGAATTTCAAGTATTTCTTTAGCATCAAACTTATCAAAGTCGTAAACCAAAACGGCAGATTCACCAAACCATTGGCCATAGAATTTGCCCCATAAAGATTTAAGCCAGCCCGTATCAGAAATGGTGAAATGTAAGCCTCCGTTGACAACTCTATGCCAAAAAACGCCAGTCATAATATGACCTAAAGGATATCTAAAATCATGTTTAATCATCTTTGGATATCCTGTCGTTCCCGAAGTAAACGCCATAAGCATTACGTCGTTAACAGTCGTTGCGTCTTCACCTGTAGGGCGCACCCAATCTTCACTAGCCTTTTCTAAACCTTCTTCAAAATCAATCCAACAGCCACCGACAGGCTTTTTATGTTTAGTTACGTATTTCTTTGTAACGGTTGGACATTTTGCCCAAACGTCATCAAAATGTTCCGTAACGTCATCATCACCAGTCATTATAACAGCTTTAATTGCACCTTTATTGCAACGGTAGGTAAAGTCATGCCCTACAAGCATATTAGTTGCTTGAACAGGAATCGCACCTATCTTATGAAGCCCAAGCATAGCAAACCAGAATAAATAACTTCTCTTAAGGACAAGTAAAACTCTGTCGCCTTTTTTAATACCTTCACTTTTAAAATAATTTGCAGCCTTATTTGACCAAATCATCATATCGGAAAAAGTAAATCTCTTTTCTTCCATGGTTTTAGAAAGCCAAATCATAGCAAGCTTTTTTGGTTTTGTTTTGCCTAATTCATCAATTACGTCATACGCAAAGTTGAAATTATTTGGATATTCAATTTTAAAATTTTGTCTTAAGTCGTTTAAATCGGTAAAAGAATCTCTTGTTCTACCGATAAACTTTTCGTAAATTACCATATTTTCTCCAAATAGGCTTATAGAATTATTTCATTACAAAAGCAAGAAACTTAACCGGTGTATCGCCTAAAACTTTAATTCCGTGTGGAATTTTTGAATTAAAATATACGCTATCACCCTTATTAAGTTCATAAGACATTGAACCGATCTTAAATAACATTTTACCCGAAAGAATAAAGTTAAATTCTTGACCTTCGTGGCTATGAAGTTCTTTATCCTCTTCACCCGGTTCACAACTTACAAAGAAAGGTTCTGCTTTTTTATTTTTGAACGTGTATGCAAGATGTTTATAGTCGTAGGCACCTTCTTTTTTTATATAAAATTCGTGCCCACGCCTAACAACTGCACAGTCGTTTAGTTTAGGAGAAGTTCCTGAAAGTAAATTAAAAACGTCAACTTCCAAAATTGTTGCTACATTATACATAAAACTGAAAGAAAAATCTCTTTCACCGTTTTCGTATGCTTGATATTCTTCAAGTGGAATATTAAGTCTTTCAGCAATTTCTTCTTGCGAAACATCTTTTGTTTCTCTTAAGTCAGCAAGACGAAGCCCCATTTCTATTAACTGTTCTTTCATTATTTTACTCCTTGAACTCAAAGCCCAATTCTATCGCCTTAATATTTTTTTCTAACATTTCTGCACGTTTTGCAGGAATCATTTGCGATAGACTGCTCTTAACTTGATCTAGTGTAAGTATTTTTGTTGCTTGTAATACTTTACCCAAGATAATCATATTTGCCAGTCCACCAAGTTCGTTATCACTTGCAAGTTTTGTCGCAGGAATACCAATGGTGGTAACATCATCTCTGGTATCCTGCTTGCTAATGAGTGAACTGTCATATATTATATATCCACCCTTTTCGGTATCGTTATAATACTTTTCTAAAGATGGTAGGTTCATAGCAATAAGTATATTCGGTTTTTCTACGATTGGAGAACCTATCGGCGTATCGGAAATCGTTACTGAACAATTTGCCGTTCCGCCTCTCATTTCCGGTCCGTAAGAAGGTAACCAACTTACTTCTTTGCCGATTTTTAAGCCTGTATAAGCAATAGCCTTTCCGGTGAACAAAATACCTTGTCCACCAAAGCCAGCTATTAACATTTTTGCTTCTGTCATATTATTTTTCCTCCTTGTATTTATCTTTATAAACACCTAAAGGATAATATGTTTCCATATTTTCATCAAGCCACTTAATTGCATCTTGTGGTGCTAAGCCCCAGTTTGTCGGGCAAGTTGAAAGAACTTCTATAAGAGAAAATCCTTTGCCTTCAATCTGGTTCTTAAACGCATGCATAATTGCCTTTTTTGCATTTTTAATGTTCTTAACGTTATTAACTGCAACCCTTTCAAGATATCCTGCGCCGTCTACTTGAGAAAGCATTTCACATACTTTAATCGGATAACCAACAACGGTAACGTCTCTACCGTAAGGTGAAGTTTGTGTTACTTGATTTGGAAGTGTTGTAGGTGCCATTTGACCACCGGTCATACCGTAAATAGCATTGTTTACAAATATTACCGTGATATTTTCACCACGACCGGCAGAGTGAACTGTTTCAGCCGTTCCGATAGCAGCAAGGTCACCGTCACCTTGATACGTAAATACGATATTATTCGGGTTTGCTCTTTTAGCGCCCGTTGCAACTGCAGGTGCTCTACCGTGCGCTGCTTGAATCATATCACAATTGAAATAGTTATACGAGAAAACCGAACAACCAACCGAAGCAACGCCAACCGTTCTGTCTAAAACGCCCAATTCTTCAAGGCATTCTGCAACTAATCTATGAATTATACCATGTGTACAACCCGGGCAATAATGAAGTTCATTATCCGTTAAGCCCTTAGTCTTTTCAAAAACTACCATGCCTTTGCCTCCCCTTTTGTTATTTCAATAATTTTATTTAATACTTCATCCGTTGACATAATAACGCCACCGGTTCTATTACACAAGTAAACAGGTTTACTGCAATCAATTGCAAGTTTAACGTCATCAATCATTTGCCCCATATTGAGTTCAACTGAAAGGAAAGATTTAACCTTTTTACTTGCTTCTTTTAATGCTTTCTTTGGGAAAGGCCATAACGTAATAGGACGAAGCAATCCGACTTTAATTCCTTGTTTTCTAGCTTCTAAAATTGCATTTTTAGAAACTCTTGAAGCAATACCGAATGCAACGATACAAATATCTGCATCATCCATCATAAATTCTTCATACATAACTTCGTTTTCTTCAACAATTTTATATCTTTCAAATCTTGAAATATTCCATTGTTCAAGTTGTGCAGGTGTTAAACTTAAAGAATTTATAATGTTTCTACCTTCGTGATTAGCAGTTCCCGTTGTTGCCCAAGGCTTATCGTAAACCTTTTGCGTTGGGACTTCTAACGAAACAGGTTCCATCATTTGTCCCATTGTTCCGTCAGCCAACAACATAGTTTGCATTCTGTATTTATCGGCAAGGTCAAAACCTTTAACCGTTAAATCAACCATTTCTTGAACTGATGCAGGTGCTAAAACCAACAACTTATAGTCGCCGTGTCCACCACCCTTCGTTGCTTGAAAGTAGTCTGATTGTGAAGGTTGAATACCACCAAGACCAGGGCCACCCCTTTGAACGTTTACGATTAGCGCAGGAAGTTCACAACCTGCAAGGTATGAAATACCTTCGCTCTTTAGTGAAATTCCAGGGCTACTACTACTTGTCATTACTCTCTTTCCGCAAGCCGATACACCGATAACCATATTGATAGCGGCAACTTCAGATTCAGCTTGAAGGAATACACCGCCGATTTTAGGCATACGCTTACTCATATATGCGGCAACTTCCGTTTGTGGTGTGATAGGATAACCGAAATAATGTCTGCAACCTGCCATTATAGCAGCTTCAGCCAAAGCTTCGTTACCTTTCATTAAAACTTTTTCAGCCATAATCTCCTCCTATTTCTCTACAGTGATAACTGTATCCGGGCACATAGTTGCGCAAAATGCACAAGCAATACAACTTGCTTGATCTGTCATTTCTGCAGGATGATACCCTTTTTTGTTAATTTTTTCTTTTGCTAGTCTTATAATTTTTTTTGGGCAAACGCTTACGCATAAGCCACAACCCTTGCAACGATCTACGTCAAAAGTTACTTTTGCCATTATTTCTCCTCTACCATTCCCCGTATTTTATTAAATCAAGGGGAAGATATTTTTCTTTTTTTTGTTCTTTATTATATAAATCTCGCCTAACTGATGTAAAAAGTATAGGAAGATTATATTTTTTACTAAATTCCGTTACTAACTTAAAACTGTTCTCTATATCTTCTAAAGTCGTTTCGGTTGAAAGATTCGTGTTGTTGACGATTGCGGTAAATTTCATTTTAGCAACACTTTCAATTTCTTCTTTAATTTCTTCTAAACCTTCAATATTTCTTGTTTCCGGCCTAAAAGTATTTACAACGTAAACAAATTCATAGTTGTTTTCTTCAAGTATTTTTTGAGAAAATCTACCGAGTGCCAAAGCGCCTCTGTCATCACCACCCAAATCAATAACGGCAAATTTACTTTTATCATCATTGATTTTATACGACATTGCGTTCATCGCCGGAATATCTACGTTCGTTTCCGCATAAGGCGAAACAATAAGTTCTATTCCGTTACTTTCCAAATCGGCTTTGGCGTCAACCGTTCTAAAATACGGATTAACAATATCTAAATCAAAAATACTGACTTGTTTACCTAATCTTTTCAGTTCCTTTGCATAATTTACCGAAACGTTTGTCTTTCCGCTTCCGTAATGCCCCGAAAATATAGTAACCCTTTTATGCTCCATTATTTAACCTTAACTTTAACGATCCAATTATGAGTATCTTCTCTTAAACCCCATTGAATTCCGGTAAGTTCATCATAAAGTTTTTGAGTTAATTCACCTATTTGATTATTAGAAATCGTATAGTCTTTATCAAGATAAGAAAGAAGGCCTATCGGTGAAACAACTGCAGCCGTTCCCGTTCCCCAAGCTTCTTCAAGCGTGCCTTTTTTAGCAGCCTTTATTAATTCGTCAACAGAGAACAATCTTTCGGTAACCTTATATCCCCAATCTTTCAAAATCTCAAGAATTGATTTTCTTGTAATACCAGGAAGAACCGAGCCGATAAGTTTCGGCGTAATAATTTCACCCTTTATTTTGAACATAACGTTCATAGCGCCAACTTCTTCAATATACTTTCTTTCTACGCCGTCAAGCCATAAAACTTGAGAAAAACCTTTTGCCGATGCCTTTTTATCTGCACGGAGAGATGCTGCGTAATTTCCACCGCATTTTGCATAACCCGTTCCGCCACGAACAGCCCTAACGTCTTGACTTTCAATACCGATTTTAACAGGTGCTAAACCACCGGCATAATAACTGCCAACAGGTGATAAAATTATAACGAAAGTTGCATTTTTAACTGCGTGAACACCCAAAGCTTCGTCACTACCGAACATAAACGGACGAATATAAAGCGAAGTTCCTAAATCTTTCGGAATCCAATCGTAATCAATATTTATCAAAGTTTTTAATGTTTCTACACAAAAATCAACGTCAACTTGTGGAAGTGATAATCTCTCGGCAGAATCGTTCATTCTCTTAAAGTTTTCATAAGGACGGAATAATTGATAACCGTCTTCTGTTCTATAAGCTTTTAATCCTTCAAAAATTTCTACGCCATAGTGTAAAACAGTTGTTGCCGGATTGATTGAAAGATTGCCGTATGGAATAATCCTTGCATCATACCAACCCTTTTCTGGCGTATAATCCATCATAAACATATGATCGGTAAAATATTTGCCGAAACCAAGTTTTGAATAATCTGGTTTTTCTTTCAAAACTTTTGCCTTTGTAATTTTAATCTCTTGCATAATAATACCTCTATTTTTTTATTAAATTTATATATTTTTTTTCTAAACTAACAACACTCTCTAAAACGTCATTGTAATTCTTATCGAAAGAACCGTTATCATCTTTTAAAATTCCGTCTTTTTGTTCTTGAATAAATCTCCAGTATGCCCAATCATACAAAGAAAACAAAACTAATAACTCATTTGACAATTCTTCAATTTCCAATTTGCTTTTTTCGTTTGGATTACTATAATACAAAAAACATAATTTTACGATTTTATCAGTTAAATTATTTATTTTTTCTTCAGTCTCGAAAAAAGGTTTTAAAATCAAATCAAGTGAAGATTTTGCTTTTGATAATTCCAAAGTATATATCATTTTTTTTTCTTTGTTTTTCTTGAAATCATCTATAACTTCAGGCTTAATCAAAGCTAAAAAATCCTTACAAGAACATCTGTAATTATCTAAAGTTTTCACTCTCTGTTTTACAATAATATCTTTAGTGTTATTACTTTTATTCGATGATAAATTAAAAATGAAAGTAACGACAAAAGTTAAAATAGACAACGATGATGTTATTAAACAAACCAATAAAGCAGTATCCATATCTTTATTTCCTATTGCTTTTTATTTTATTTTCTGCATCTTCTCTCATTTTATATTTGAGAATTTTTCCTGCAACGTTCATAGGAAAACTATCCACAAAATCAAAATATCTCGGAACTTTATGTTTTGCTATTCTTTCGTTACAATATTTTCTTAATTCTTCTTCCGTTAACGTTTGATTTTCCTTTAATATAATGAAAGCATACGCTTCTTCACCATATTTTTCATCAGGAACACCAACAACTTGAACGTCTGATATTTTCGGGTGCGTATATAAGAAATCTTCTATCTCTTTAGGATATAAGTTTTCACCGCCACGGATAATCATATCTTTCAATCTACCCGTAATTCTAAAATTGCCTTCTTCCGTCTTTAACGCAAGGTCGCCCGTATGAAGCCAACCGTCTTCATCAATGGTTTTAGCAGTTTCAATAGGCATTTTGTAATAACCTTTCATAACGTTATAGCCACGTGCAACAAATTCACCAACGGTGTTTATCGGCAATTCTTCATTAGTTTCCGGATTAACTATCTTGCACTCTACGTTTGGAAGCGGACCGCCAACAGTATTAACTCTAACGTCCACACTATCGGTAGTTGAACTCATTGTGCAACCAGGCGAAGCTTCCGTTTGACCGTAAACGATAGTTATTTCTTTCATATTCATTTTATTCAAAACGTCTTGCATAACGGAAACAGGACAAGGGCTTCCCGCCATTATTCCCGTTCTCATAAATGAAAAATCCGTTTTTGCAAAATCAGCGTGAGATAAAAGCGCAATAAACATTGTAGGAACGCCATGAAAACAAGTTATTCTCTCTTGATTAATACATTGAAGTGCAGGCTTCGGTGAAAAATACGGAAGCGGACAAATCGTTACGCCGTGCGTGATTGCCGCAATCATAGATAAAACCATACCGAAACAATGGAACATAGGAACTTGAATCATCATTCTATCCGCCGTTGACAAATCCATTCTGTCACCTATGCACTTACCGTTGTTCATAATGTTATAATGTGTGAGCATTACCCCTTTTGGAAAACCTGTCGTTCCCGAAGTATATTGCATATTACAAACGTCATTTATCTTTACACTGTTAGCAACGGCTTTCATTTCTTCATACGAAACAAGTTTCGCCATATTCATAAACTCACTGAAATTAAGCGAACCACTTTGAGAAAAACCGATTGTTATAACGTTGCGAAGGAAAGGAAGACGCTTTGCGTGAAGTGGACTTCCTTTTTTATTTTTCTTAAGTTCAGGACA
Source organism: Christensenellaceae bacterium (assembly GCA_045598745.1). GTDB lineage: Bacteria > Bacillota > Clostridia > Christensenellales > Borkfalkiaceae > UBA1259. Next base: position 38,017 of record JAZLMT010000025.1, on the reverse strand, counting down.
TAATTCATTGATTATTTCAGCATAATTGCTATCCCTATATCCGTCAATAATAAATAAAGTATGCGTATCAGATTGTCTTAAAAGATACTCTATTTCATGTGATTTATAAGCAGTATTAACAGAAACCAAAACTGCCCCGATTTTTGTCGTTGCCCAGAAAACCAAAAACCATTCCGGAACGTTAGTTGCCCAAACGGCAACGTGATCACCAGATCTAACGCCAACGCTCATCAATGCCCTTGCTACAACGTCAACTTCATCTCTAAATTCTTTATAAGTTCTCGTGTAATCCAAAGTCGTATATTTAAACGCAACTTGATCAGGAAAATCTAAAGCAACTCTATCTAAAACTTGAGAGCAAGTTTTTTCTATTAAAATATCTTTTGCCCAAATAAATTTACCTGTTCCCGATTTATTTAAAAACAATTTCTTTTGCCAAGCCGGTGCCATATCAAACGAAGACATATAACTTGAAAATTGTGGTAAAACAATATTTTCATCACCTAAAGAACCTAGCCAATCTGGAATAACTTCCAAAGAAATATATCCTTCATAGTTGATAGACATAAGTGATTTTATTATTTCTTTTACAGGCAAATCTCCTTCACCCAAAAAACAATAATTTACTTTGCCGTTTACAATCAAACTGTCCTTTATATGAATATGCTTTATATTTTTACCTAAATTTTGAACAGTTACGTTTGGATTTTCGTTTGCAAATCTGAAAGTATTATGCACGTCCCAAACAGAAGAAAGGTTATCGTCTGCAAAACTGCCTAGAAAATCCCCTAAAACCTTCGTGTCAGAAAAAATACCCATAGTTTCAAACAAAATGGTAACGTTTTTCTTCTTTGCGTATTCTATTAAGCCGGTTAAATATTCATTTGCTTTTTTATAAAAAACCTTTTCGTTATATTTTTCATATTCAAAAGCATGCAAACGAATATATTTACAATTTATTTCGTTTGCAACCGAAATAAGATTTTCAATTTCTTTAACGATACAATCGTTTTCACAAACAGTAGCAAAATTCGTTTTCAAATCAAAGCAAGAAATTGAAATATTATTTTCAAAAAGTGCCTTTTTTGTTTTGTTAATATTTTCCCTGATAAAAGGATTACCGTTATTAAAACAATCGGCATTTATATCGTGAATTTCAAGACCGCAAATCTTATTTTCAACGCACAATTTTATTAAGTTGTTAAAATCTAAATTCCAACCATTTGTTGAAAATGATAATTGCATTATTCTTTTTCCTCGTATACAATTTTGTTTAAAGCGTTTATATAAGCCTTTATACTTGCACCGACAATATCGGTAGAAACACCCCTACCTGAATAAATCTTTCCGTTATTTCTTAACTTGATTATAGTTTCACCCATTGCTTCTTTACCTTCGGTAACACTGTTAAGTGAAAATTCATCAAGATCAAAATGACGGCCAAGAGCATTTTCTATTGCCAAAAACGCAGAATCAACCGAACCGTTTCCAAACGCAATTCCGTTTATTTCGCTATTTTTATTTTTTATTAAAGTTACGTTTGCCGTTGAAGATAAAACGTTGCTTGAGTGAACGGCATAATTTTTTAGCTCGTAAGTAGCCGGAACTTGAAGTGCCGTTACGGCAACTATAGAATCAAGCTCTTTTGTAGTTAAATCTTTCTTTTCGCCTATTCTTAAAATTTCTTCATAAATTTTAGAAATATCTTCTCCCGTTAAATCATACCCCCGTTTTTTTAGAAGTTTCGTGAGTGCATTAAGCGTTATCTTCTTTGAAATATTTTCTACTGTTTCTTCTTGATCGTTAACGGATTGTGCTTTTGAAGAAGAAATATTCAATATTTGCCCAACAACCCTTGAAATGCAAGTTTTATTTATTTTAGAAGAATACCCTTTCTTTTCGCCGATATAGTTAAGTGCCGAAAAGAAATGTTCAAAATCCGGCAAACAACATGTATTAAGTGCTGAAAGCTTTACACCGGAAATACTCGGTAAAACATTGATAATAGACGAAGTTGCCATTCTGAATAAATCACAACATTCAACAAACAAATCAACGCTTTTTATTTCAGGAACCAAAGTAATAATATTCTCTATAAATTCTTTGAACTCGTTTGGTTCCATTGTCCCCGTTTGATCGGAAAGCGTTATTGATTTAACCCCTAAACTTAAAACGGTTTTTATTGCATTTATTAAAAATTCGTTTTCTGCCCTGGTAGAATCTTCAAAATGAACTTCAACGTCTTCACAAATTAAAACAGCGTTTTTTATAAGTTCTTCAAAATTCTTTAATATAACTGCCGGCTTTAAGTGAAAAGAATATTCCATATTTATCGGAGAAACCGGCATTTTTATTATAAGTTTTTTCTTTTTGGCAAGCGAAACAAGTGAATAGGACTTCTTTAAGTCTTTCACCTTCCCGTCTACAACTAATCCTAACGTTGATTTTGTCAAACAAGTTGATAAAGTCTTAATTAAAACTTCATCAGCCTTTTCACAAATATTACCGAATTCAATAACGTCTACGTTTAATTCGTCAAGTTTTTTGGCTATTTCCAACTTTTCCTTAAAACTTAACGATTCGTTTGAAGATTGAATTTCCCTTAAAGATACGTCAATTATCTTGATGTTTTTCATAAAAACTCCTAATAAAAACAAAAAAATCCCTAAAAAATTATTTAGGGACGAATTAACCGCGGTACCACCCGTATTATTGCCAAAAGGCAATCACTCAAAATCTTTAACGGAATTACCCGAATTCAGCTACTAAAGTTCACCAAATCAACTCCGGAACGAGCGCGTTATCATTTTTTAATCAGTTCACACCAACCACCGACTCTCTTAATAAAAAAGGTTGACAACTTATTTCCTTCACAGTCTTTAGTATATTATACTAAAAGACTAAAATTTTGTCAACTTTTTTATAACTATTTTTTAATTAAATATTCAGTAATTTTTTAAGGTTTTTTGATAGTATCTTTTCGTTTTCTTCGTTTGTTAAACCGATATCAAAAAATCTTTTTAATTCATCTTTCGGTGACCACATAGGAAAATCCGTTCCAAAGAAAAATTTATCTACACCAAAAAATTCAATTAATTCTTTCGCCCTTTTACTTCCTATAAAATCCAAAGACGAACTTGTATCAAAGTAAATATTATTTATTCCCTTATACTGCTCAAGATTATCCCAGCATCTATATCCACCGAAATGAGCCCCGATAAACGTAATGCTTGGATATTTTTTTGCCATAGCGCAAAGTTTTTCCGGTTTAGAGAAATCAAACCTATTATCTCCCATGTGTAAAAGTATCGGAAAATTACAATTTGTTTCAACAACGGCTTTATAAATTTTTTCTGCATCTTCACAGTCAATATCAAATTTTTGAAAGTCAGGATGAAGTTTTATCCCTTTGAACCCGTTTGCTTTACAAAACAGTATTTCTTCTTTCATTTCTTCAATCGTCAAGTCTTGATGAAGCGTCATAAACCCGATAAATTCTTTATGAACCGTAATTTCTTGCAAAATAAATTCGTTTATTGCATGAACTTGGCTACTTTTCGTTGCACAAGAATGCACCAAGTATTTACTTATTCCTGCATACTTACCAACTTCTATAAGCCTTGACGGCGTTCCTTTATCTTCTTCCATTTTTAAATTATAAAAGTCGCCTATAGCTTTAGTCGCTTTTTCTGCTATTTTTTCCGGATAAATGTGTGCGTGTGAATCAAAAATTTCCATATCAGTCCTTCTTAATAAAATCTTCTAAAAAACTTAAATCAAGTTTCCAGTCGTATATTTCGTTCAATTCTTTTTGTTTTTCGTTTGCTGTTTTAAGCGCATTTTTCATCTCACTGTAACTTGCGTTATTAACTTTTAAGTAGTGATCTTCTATTTTTTCGTAATCTTCTAAAAGATACGTCCTATTCATATGAATCGCTTTGTGACAATCAGAGCAAACTGCTATTATATTCTCAAGTTTTCTTGTCGCTTTTTCTTTATTATAACTCCAAACTTCATGCGCTTCAAATTTAGTTAAAGGTTTTCCGCAACAAAAACACTTATTACCGCATTTTTTAAGCGCAATTAAGCGTAATTTTTGCCAAACTTTTTTGTCTAATCCGTTCTTTAAACTTATTCCCATACAGCCACTCGGAACAAGTTCAAACTTAATTCTTTCTACCAAATCTATACTCTCCTACTTTCATGGCAAACAAAATATAAAATTTGATATTCACTTGAAAGTTCTTTAACGCTGTTTAATGCTTCTTTTAGTTTATTATCATCTAAATTTGTAAAAACGTCATCTAAAACTACAAACGGTTTTTCATTAGTAAAAAGCACGTCACAAAGCGCAAAACTTTTACAAATTCTGAATAAATCCTGAAACCCTTTGCTATAATAATCGGCTTCTTTAAGCACTCCGTTCTCTTCAATAAAAATATTTAAGTCGGTATCAATTTTTGCTGAAATTTTCTTTTCTATTACGATTAAAGATAAATATTTGTTTAATGCGTCCTCAAGCGGTTTTCTGTATTTTACCTTTAAATTTTCGTTAGCACAATCTAAAAACTCTACAGTTTTTGATAATATGTCAAATCTTTCGTTATATTCCTTTAACGATTCTTCAAGCTCGTCTTTCTTACTTTCCAAATCCTTTAAGTTGGAAAGTTGTTCTTCGTAATGAACAATATTGTTTTTATTCGTTGCGTTTTCTTCCCTTAAAGCGTTACAATGAACTCTTTTTTCGTTTAATTCCCTATTTAACGATTGATAATCAACATCAAAAGAAATTTCTTTAAAAATATCCGCATCATTTTCTTTATCTTTAATCTTGATTTCAATATTTTTAAGCTGTTCTTTTATATAAATCAGATCTTTTGAAACGTCTTTAATGTTATTTAATATTTTCAAAAAATCATTTAATTCATTTTCGGAATATCCGTATTTTCTTAAAAATTCAATCAAATCATTTTTATAATCGTTTGATAAAATTTGTTCAGGCTTTTTATTTTTATTATATATTTTAACGAATATCAGCCCGAATACAACGAAAGCAAACGTTAGAGGAAAACAAATATAAAATAAAAGCGGAAGTATAAATAAACCTACCACACTTACAATAAGCGATATAAACGAAAAAATAAAAAATGGAATCATTACGCCTGTAGAAGTTTGTTTTTGAGGTTTAACAATAGCGTCTTTATTCTTCAAATATTCTGTGTGTTTATCAAAATATTGCTGATATTCTTCGTCATATATCGTTTGACCGTTTATAAGATTATAAAGTTTATCTTTTTTTGAAAGCATTTCATTTTTATCATCAAGCAGTTTTTTATAATCCTCTTTCTTATATTTTATCGTATCCGTTTTTGCTACAACTTGAGATTTACCATCTAAAAACTCAATTTCTTTATCTAAAACCTTTATTTTTTCTTCATTTTCTTTAATCTTTTTATCTAAAGTTATAAGATATTGTTCTATAGATTGTTTTTTTTCAAGTTCTAAATTTATTGCGTTAATCTCTCTTTGGGTATTTGGAATTTTACCTTTTTCCCCCCGTTGTTTCAAGTCCTTAATATCGTTTTCCAAAATGTTTTTTGCATCAATAAAAGTATTTGCATTATTTGTTTTTGCTATATCTTCAAATTTAGAAATTATGCTAACGTAAGAATTTTCATAATTATTTTGCGATAAAAAACAAGTTGAAACGAAACCGGCTTCGTCTATACCGAAAAGCCTTTCACCAAGATTATCTTGCCCTTTATATTCGGTCATTGTAGCAGTATCGTATAATTTTATAGTATCGTCACTCTCTTTTTGCCCGAAAAATCTTTCAATTCTATAGTTTTTACCCTTAAAATCAAATTCAATATAGCCACCGAATAGAGAATTACTACCCCAAGGAGTATATTGCTTTCTTTCGTCGGTTTTTACCGTGCGCCCCTTTTTATTAAAACCGTAAAACATAGCCTTAATAAAAACCGATAAAGTGGTCTTACCAAAGCCATTATCTTCTTTTATAGTGTTTATACCGTTTTTAAAATCAAAATCAACATTATTTAACGCACCAAAACTAGAAACGTGAATTTTTGTTATAACCATTATTCCATCTCCTTCTTGTTAAGTGCATTTAAACCACAAAGCAAAATCTTGTCTAAATACTCTTTTTCTAAATTGCTTGATAAAACCGTTCTAACAAATTCACCTACGATTGATTTGTCATTTTTATAATCTTCTATTGAAATTTTAAGCGTAGTTTTATCCTTGATTTTTGAATAAAAGAAATAGTCGTTTAGCCTTGAATTTATTAAATCAAAGTCAATATTATAATTTGGCGTTATTTCACCCTTAATATTAACTTTAACTATATTTTTACTATTGATTTTTGCTTTTATGTCTGACATAAAAGCGTCTAATTCGTCATAAAAATTCTTACGATTATCAATATTAAAATCTAACTCGCAATATTCTCTGGAAGAAAACGGAATAAATGTGGATATTAACTTATTTTGCTCATCTTCAAGAAGAACAAACCCTTTTTTATCAAGCTCATCAAAGCCACGTGCATCTAAACAACCCGAATAACAATACTTTCCCCTAATATCTAATTCTCCTAAATCATAAGAGTGAATATGCCCTAAAGCCAAATAATCAATATTCTTATTTTTTAGCTTTGGCAGTGAAATAACTTCTACATCATCTTTACTGTTATATCCTGCAATTTGGCCATGTAGCGCCACAATATTTATTTTATCTTTATCTAATAGCAAAGTATCCGCATAAGTAGAAATATTTTTATTTGAAAAAGAAATACCGTGTATTTCAACGTTATTATACGTGAATTTTGTCCACTCGTTTAAAAAAAACTTTAAATTTATAGGTAAATTTTCAGCATTATAAAAAACGTTTTCTTCATCATGATTCCCGCTTAAACATAAAAAATCAGTATCTTTTGCCTTTTTTATAGCATTTATCACTCTTAAAAACGTTTTATTCGTTACTTTTGCAGAATCAAACATATCGCCTGAAATAATAACAGCCGTAACATTGTTATTTTCGGCATAATCACACAATTTTTCAAACGTTGTTAAAATCTCTTCTCTTCTGATTTTAGCTTTTTCTTGTGTTAAAGAATTAATTTTAGAATCAAGATGTAAATCTGCTGTATGAATAAATTTCATTTACTTTCCTTTTTTTGCTATCAATCCGTAAATCGGTAGCCCTAAATCTAAAAATTTTTGTTCGTATTCCGTTCTAATATTATCTATTTCGCTATTTTGCAGTTTTTTTGAAATATCTTCCACAATAAATCCGTTGTCTATAAACTTTTGCTTTGAATATTCAAAAAAATCTTTATCGTCGGTTTTTTGATAAACGTTACCGCTTTCCTTTAATAAATATTTATAAATACCAATAAATCTATCGTTTGTAAGTCTTCTGTTTTCGTATGGTTTATTCGGATAAGGCGGTGAAAAATTCAAGTATATATTTTCTATTGATTTTTCTTCTAAATATCTAGGAAGATATTCTGCCCCGGTATTCATAAATTTAACGTTCTTTATATCAAGTTTTTTAGCATTTTCACACGCTAATAAAACGATATTTTCCATCATTTCAACAGCAATATAATTCTTTTTTGGATATTTTTCGGAAAGTTTTGTGATAAATCCACCCTTACCACATCCGATTTCCAATTCAACAGGATTTGAATTTGCAAACACACTATTAAAATTAACAATCTTTTTATCCAAAATTGCTTCGTTAACGTTAGAAATATCCCTTTCGGCAACAATTAGAAAATCTTTTATATTATTTATTCTTTCTTCTAAATGTTTTTTCCTTCTCATCCTCATAAATATACCTATAATATTGTAACATTAAAAAGAAAAATAGTCTATAATATTTTCTTTATTTTTTTGTTAAAATTTATAAAAAAAAGCCACAACCTTAAGTTGTGACCTTTTAATTATTTCTTAAAATATTTATTAACGATTTTACACATTTTGTCGTAATTTTGTTCCATCTCGGTTATCAATTTAAATTGCGTTCTCGCTCTATCAAGGTTTTGTTTATCTCTTGTAGTCCTAAAATAAGAATCACCTTCCAAATAGTCTGTCAAAAAACGCATTCCGCATTCATAAGTCATCAAAATCGCACTAAATGCCAAATTATCTTTTTCAATTTCCGTTAAAGAATCGCCAAGTGATGACAAATAACCTTTTGTAAATTCTTCAAACAACTTCATATCAAAATGAACTTTTGATAAATCTTGTTCATCTTCGTAACTTGTATTACAACCTGATCTTATTGCATCACCGAAATCATAACAAATAGAACCCGACATTATCGTATCAAAGTCAATTACCGTTAAATATTCACCACTATCCTTATCAAACAAAATGTTGTTAAGTTTAGTATCGTTATGCGTAACTCTTAAAGGCATTTTATGTTCATCTAAAAGTTTAACGATCCTAGAACAATATTTTTTTCTTTCAGCAACGAAGTTTATCTCATCAAAAACTTCTTTTGCTCTGTTGAATCTATCTGAATTTAGTGAATTTTCAAAATTTTTATATCTTTTTTTAGTATTATGAAAATTCGGAAGAATTTCATATAACTTTTCGGCATCAAAACCAGATAAGGTTTTTGCAAAGTCACCAAATGCATGGCCCGCTTGATTAAAAACCAAAGGTGAATCAATAATTTCATAGGCAGTAGAATTCTCTATATAATTAAACGCTCTAAAATATCCCCTTGAATCACTATCATAATAATAAGGCTTTTTATCTTTCGTGAAAAATAATCTCAAAGTATATCTATTCGGATCCTTATTCTCTAAAACCAATTTTTGCACAATATAGTCGCTAACCAAACCAATATTGCTCATTAACTTTTCAACGTCAAATAGTTTTGAATTGATTTTTTGAAGAATTATCTTTAACTCTTTATTATCTTTATCAATACACGTAATCAAAAAAGTTTCGTTTATATGCCCCATTCCAAACGGCTTTGCGCCAAAAAATCTTGCATCTATATCAAATTTAGAAAAAATCTTTTCAAAATTATAAAAATTCATCTTGCACCATTTTTTTATTTTTTTTTTAATTATATCACAATAAAAAAATAAATTCAATACTATTTTAAATTTATATTTTTTGTTACTTTTTTAACTTTTTTATCTACACTTATCTAAAACACATAACGTTTCAATATGTTTCGTGTTCGGAAACATTTCAAAAGGAATAACTTTTTCTATATTATATCTTGCTTTATACTCTTTCGCTCTAATAACTTCACCATTTTTAACTTCAAGTGAACCTATTAAAATTCCAACGTCTCTTGATAAAGATTGTGGCATACAAGAAACGTAAACAATTCTGTCAATATCACTTTTTATTATGGCTTCTAAAACCTTTTGATCACAGCCCTTTCTCGGCGGATCCAAAACAACTGAAATTTTTGAAGAAACTTCCCTTTCTTTTTTTATTAAATCCGGAAGCAATTCTTCACATTTACCACAATAATTTTTAATTTTATCTGATAAATTGTTATCAATCATAAGTTGATTTGCTATTTTAACGGCTTCGGGAACAATTTCAATACCTACAACTTTTTTTGCTGATTTTGCAATCAATGCCGTCATAAGCCCTGCACCGCTATAAGCATCAAAAACAGTAGTATTCCCATCGCATTGAAGTTCTTTAACAACTCTATCATATAGAAGCGAACAAACTCCCGTATTAACTTGTGAAAAACTTCTTACGCCTGTTCCGTATTCTATTCCGTTCATATTTGATAAATAATTTTCTTTACCGTATAAAAGACTAAAATCGTCACTGAAAATAACGTTAGAAGTTGAATTATTGAAGTTATAAAAAAGAGAAAAATTATCACAAAAATTTTTCTTCAAAAGGTCAATAAGTTGTTCTTTGTTTTTTAATTGTTTTTTTAATCCAACAACCGTTATAATTAAGTTTTTACCAATTTCTTTAACCGTTATTTCCCTTATATCGCCTGAAAAATCACTTTGATTTAATCCCTTTAGATTATATTTATCCAAAAATACTCTAAAAATTGAAATAATCTTTTTCGTCCAATTCGGGTTGATTATACAATCGTCAATATCTATAACTCTATGGCTGTTTTCAGAATAAAAACCTATGATATTCTTTTCACCGTCAAATTGAACGGGAAGTTGAAGTTTATTTCGGTAGTAAAATGTTTTACTACCGAAAACGGCATCAAAAACGTCAACATCAAGATTAGCAATTTTTTTAAAACAATTTTTAATATTATCTTTTTTAAATTCAAGTTGCTTTTGGTATTCTATGTGTTGAAGTTGACAACCACCGCATTTATAAAAGAATTTGCATTTTGGCTCTATTCTGTATGGCGACGGTTTAATAATATCAACAACCTTTCCGAAAATTGCTTTTGACGATACCTTTAGAACCTTAAATTTAATTTCTTCACAAGGCAAGCAATACGGCGCAAAAACAGTATCGCCGTTATAATTTACGATACCTTCACCGTTTGAACCGATATTAACAACTTTCCCTATATATTCGCCGTTTTTTTCTACCATCAACGTATAATCCTTTGTAGATACCTATCTTCTATAATTTTAACAAAATATATCGTTTTATCATATAAAAAATAAAAAACTATAGCAAAAGCCCCAACAAAATACAAAATATTGTTAGAAATAAATTCCGGAAAATCATTTAATTCCAAGCCTAAAAATTCAGTATAATAAAAAAACAATCCGTATGCACATGCAACACACCAAAGTAGCCCCAAAAACATAAAAACAATTTTATTAAATTTTTTATTTGAAGCAATAAACTTTACTATCGGATACAGCCCGAAAAATGCAAAATATCCCGGATAAACTATTGAAGTTATATTACCCAAACCACAAAGAAGTGCAACAACGCCACCTACAAGATAGCACAAAAAGCAACCTTTATATGTATTAAAATAAAGCGGTAAAATAACAAATACCGAAGATAATAAAAGCGCATAAACATCAAAAAAGGATATATATGCGCCAATAATTAACACTATTGCAACAAAACTTGCAGAAATTGCAGAAATTGCAATAAATTTGCTTTTCATTATCTACAACCACCACATAACGAATTCATACAGCACCACATAGCACAACAATCACAACAATCGCCCATATCCGTTCCACCCATTTGTCTATTATTGCTATTGTTATAGTTGCCGTTATATGCCCCGTTATTTGAAAAACGTGCATTATTTGTTTCTACTTTTCTACGAAGTTTTTCATAAGAATCATTATATTTTGGATTATTAGGATCTAAACTTAACGCTATTTCAAGTTGTTTTTTACTTTCGTTAACCCAATTCTTTTTATAAAATACTACGGATTGAAGATAGTGCCACTCTGCGTTCCTATCTTGAATAGAATCAAGAAGAGTTTGTGCAGTGCCTAAATCACCCTCTTTAATCTTATTTTCAACGTCAATAAAACTTGCGCTTTCAAAAGTGTCTTCCGATACTTGTTCGGAAAAATATTCTTTTAATTCAGCATAAGCATTTTCTACTTTCGTTAAATTTTTTGCGGCAAGATTTCCTTCTTCGCCTTCTAAAAACCTATCCCTTGAATATTTGGTTTTTAACTTTAAATATGCCTTTTCAACATCTTCTTTAGTTGCTGTTTCATCTAAACCTAAAGCTTCAAAATTCTCTTTCATTAATTTTCTCCCAATATTTTTTTTGTTTGCTTAAATATACCGTTTTTTAGTATATTATCTATTAAATCATGATTAAAATTAAACTTTAATTTATCACAAGCACCATTTATGTCTGACAAAATAGCACCGAAAATCACTTGTAATTCACTAATGTTTTTTGATATATATTCTTTTTTTGATAAACTTTGACCATTTAAAACAAAAACGTTATAAGATTTATTCAATATATCCTTATCATAATCGTCAATAGCATCAATTAAATATATCCATTTTCCTAAAGAATAAGAAATCGTATCAATATCTTCCGTTGTTTTTCCGTTAAATATAATGGAAACAATTTCTTTCATCATATTCCCAAACGGATCGGCAACAATATCAAAACTTACACACTTTTCTTTTTCCAGTTTCAATAATTCGTTATAATATTTTGAAACTACTCTATCAAATTCAGGTTCTAACTTTTTTGCTTTTTTATAACCTTTTTTGAAAAAACTTCTTTTTAGCCCACCCCTATTTTCATCAATACCATCATCATTAAGTTTATGATAAGCTAAAATCACGTTTAAGCAAGCAACCCTTTTAGATAAATCGTCAACATTTGCAATATCTCTTTTCTTTAGCCAATGAATACAACAATGCTGTTTAGTTATATTTACGTCTATATTTAATAGATTATGGCAAAAAACCGAAAGAAACGTTAAATCGTAGTTTAAGCAAAGCCTTGCTCTCTCACCACAAGTAGCACTTATTGACTTACATAAGCCACAATACATTGCCTTATATAGCACTGTATCTTTAACATACATATTTGGATTATCTGTTTTAACGTATCCAAACATTATCTTTTCCTTAAAACGAGGCCTACTTTCTTATAAACTTTATTAAGCGTTTTATAAGCGATTCTTTCAGCCTTTTCCGCGCCATTACTTAAAACGGTATCAATATAGTCTTTATCTTCTAAAATTCTGTTCTTTTCCTTTCTGATAGGATCAATAACGTCGGCAACTGCTTCACCGACTTTGATTTTAAAGTCACCGTAACCGCAATTAACGAATTCTTTTTCAGCATCTTCCACCGTTTTATTAGTTATAGTAGAATAAATTGATAAAAGATTTGTTATACCAGGTTTTTCAGGCGAAGCAATAATCTTATTATCACTATCGGTAACTGCCCTTTTGAATTTCTTTATAATAGTATCGTAGTCATCATCCATTGAAATAAATCCATTTAAATTTGCATCGGATTTACTCATTTTTCTGTCAGGTTCAGCCAAACTCATAACTCTCGTGCAAGTTTTCCCGAAATATCCTTCAGGAACAACAAAAGTATCACTGTATCTATTGTTAAACCTTATTGCAATATCCCTTGCAAGTTCTAAGTGTTGCTTTTGATCTGCCCCGATAGGAACCAAATCGGCTTGATACAATAAAATATCGGCAGCCATTAAAACAGGATAATCCATTAAACCCATATTGATATTATCTTCGTGCTTTTGGCTTTTATCCTTAAACTGTGTCATTCTTGAAAGTTCACCCGGATAAGTTATCGTATTAAGTATCCAAGTCAGTTCTGCATGTGCCGAAACGTGAGATTGTGCAAAAATAATTGATTTTTCCGGATCAAGACCACAAGCAAGGAATAATGCGGCAAGTTCATAGGAATTTTTTCTTAATGTTGCCGGATCTTGTTTTACCGTTAACGTATGCAAATCTGCTAAAGCAAAAATTCCGTTATAATCGTCTTGCAAATTTTTAAAATGCCTTAAAGCACCCAAATAATTGCCTATAGTCAATATTCCACTCGGTTGTATTGCCGAAAAAAGCCTTTTCTTCTCTTCCATTTTATTTTACCCACTATTTATTTATGTAATCTAAAACTGCTTCAAAAGTTTTATCTTTATCTACAACTTTAGTAAATCTTATTTCTTTATTCTTTAATTCCGAAATTTGCTTTGGAATTTCCATCGCCGTTTCGTTATATAGTTTATTTGAAGCCTTAAACGCATCTTTTTCCGTCTTTTCAGTCAAAGCCTTCAAAACTGATTGCGTAAACTTATACGGGCTTGCAGTTGACAAAATAACCATATTGTTTTTATCGCCGTTTTGTTGTTTATAATACAGTGCAGCATTCATAGCAACAGACGTATGCGGATCTAAAACGTAGCCATATTCATCAAATATATTATAAATTGTATATAAACAATCTTCTTCTTCCGAATAATCCGCAGAAAAATCTTTTTGCATCTTTTTAAGCTCATTTTCGGTTATTTGATAATTACCCGTCTTTTTAAGTTCTTCCATTCTCTTTTTGGTGAGATTCGCATCTCTATTTGAAAGTTCAAAAACAAGCCTTTCAAGATTAGAAGAAATTAAAATATCCATTGACGGAGACATGGTTTTTAAAAATTCACGATTAGCATCGTAATTACCGCAAGAAATAAACTCCGTTAAAACGTTATTTGAATTTGATGCACAAATAAGTTTATTTATAGGTAAACCCATTTGTTTTGCATAATATCCCGCTAAAATATTGCCGAAATTACCTGTTGGAACAACAAAATCAATCTTATCGCCCATCTTTACGGTTTCATTATTAACTAAATCACAATAAGCGGAAAAATAATATACTATCTGCGGTGCCAACCTTCCGAAATTGATAGAATTTGCACTTGATAAAATAATATTTTTTTCTTTTAATTGTTTACTATAATCACTGCTTCCGAAAATCTTTTTTACTGCAGTTTGACAATCGTCAAAATTACCGTTAACAGCAACAACGTTAACGTTTTCACCTTCTTGAGTGCACATTTGCATCTTTTGCATATCGGAAACGCCTTCACTCGGGAAAAAAACGTTTATTTTTATACATTTTTGATCTTTGAATCCTTCAAGCGCTGCCTTACCCGTATCACCGCTTGTAGCAACCAAAATAAGAATTTCTTCTTTAATGCCTATATGTTTTGCACCTTCGGTAAGCAAATACGGAAGTATTGTTAAAGCCACGTCTTTAAAAGCGAGTGTTGGCCCGTGAAATAATTCCATAATAAAAGTCTTATCGTCTATTTTAACAAGTGGTGCAGGATCATTATCGTCAAACTTTGAATAAGCACTTTTACAAGCTTTAAGTAATCCGTCATAATCATATTCTTCAAGAAATTTACTTAAAACAAAAGCTGCCCTTTCTGCATAATCCATATTAAGCATATCTACGATATTATCTTTAAGAGATGGAAAAGTTTCAGGAACACATAAACCACCGTCGTCAGCCAATCCTTTTACTATTGCCATTGAAGCGTTTTGAAAAGAACAATTTCCTCTAGTGCTAATAAACTTCATAATTTTCTCCAAAAAAAGAGTTGGATATATATCCAACTCTTATTTTACACTATTTTACTTAAAAAAACAAGTATTAAACGTATTTAACTACAAAGTCAGGCAAATCTTCTTTAGCTGAACTTACAGTTAAAACAAAATTAACACCAAAATCATTTTCCAAGTTTTCAATTGCTACAAAAATATCTTTTAATTCTTTAAGATCTTCTTTGGCAATTCTGGCAATACCATCTAAATATACGTATTCAATATCACCGTTTGCAGCAACAATACCTTTCAAAAAGCCCCTTAACCCGTCTTTATTACATATCATAAACTTTGATACGTCTAAAAATCTGATTTTACGGTCAATCTCAATAGAATTTTTACTGCTATCAGTTATGTAAACAATATCACCTTTAGCATTTTTTAAAGTTTCATTAGCTCCAGCAATGATTGCTTTTGTTTTTCCAGAACCCTTTGGCCCATAAATTATCTTCATGCAAATCGTTCCTCCTATCTTTGCTACTTATATTTTATAACATATTTTAAAAAAATACAATAGGGTTTTAAAAATTATTCCGCTAATATTAACAATTTTTTATGAAAATCTTTATCACAAGCCATTAACATTGCGTCAAGTTCATCATCACCCATAACGCTACATCTACCGTCTTCATATTCTTTATCAATAAGTTCTTTAATTTTTGAAACAATAGGATGTGATTTTTCTATCTTATGCTCATCGGAAAGTTCATAGTATTGATTTATCCAGTAAGCAATGCCTGCTAAACCACTTGTATTATTTATTGAAACGTTCATTGGCCTATTAAGTAATTTTGCCGTATCAAATATATTGTAAATTTCTTCGTCTTTAAGCATTCCGTCTGCATGAATACCTGCTCTCGTTGAGTTAAAACTTCTACCGACAAACGGTGTTCTTGAAGGAATAACGTAGCCTATTTCTCTTTCAAAATAGTTTGCTATATCAGTAATTACCGTATAATCCATACCGTCTGAAGTGCCTTTAAGTGAAGCATATTCTATTGCCATTGCTTCAAGCGGACAGTTTCCGGTTCTTTCGCCTATACCCAAAAGTGAACAGTTAACTGAAGCACAACCGTAAAGCCAAGCAGAAGTTGCATTTGAAACAACCTTATAAAAGTCGTTATGACCGTGCCACTCAAGCATTTCGCTAGGAACACCTGCATAATGGTTTAATCCGTAAATTATTCCCGGAACACTTCTCGGAAGTGATGCACCGACAAAGTTTACGCCAAATCCCATAGTATCACAAGCCCTAACTTTTATAGGAATTCCGCTTTCCTTTGAAAGTTTCATAAGTTCACTTGCAAACGGGACTACAAAACCGTAAAAATCCGCTCTTGTTATATCTTCAAAGTGGCATCTTGGCTTTATCCCTGCAGATAAAGCGTCTTTAACAATACCCAAATATTTTTCAAGTGCTTGAGCCCTGTTTAAATTCATTTTCTTAAAGATATGATAATCGGAACAACTTACCAAAACGCCTGTTTCTTGCATTCCCATTTCTTTAACAAGTTGAAAATCGTTTTTATTTGCTCTAATCCAACTTGTAACTTCCGGAAACTTTAAGCCGAGATTCATACATTCTTGTGCGGCACGCCTATCTTTATCTGAATAAAGGAAAAATTCTGATTGTCTGACAATTCCCTTTTTCCCACCGAGTTTAGACATCATCTTAAAGAGTTCAACAATTTGTTCAACGGTAAAAGGCGATGTTGATTGTTGCCCGTCACGGAAAGTTGTATCCGTTATCCAAATTTCTTCCGGCATATTCATAGGAACACGGCGATTATTGAATACTATTTTCGGAACGTGTTCATAATCAAATATTTCACGATATAGTTGTGGTTCTTCTACGTTTTGAAGTGTATAGTGATAATCATCTTCTTCAAGCAAATTCGTTTTATCATTTAAATAAATCATCTTACTTTACCTCCTTAACAAATTTTGAAAGTCTTTCTAAACCTTCTTTAATATCTTCAAGTGAAATTGCATAAGAAAGCCTTATACTTTCATCATCACCAAAGGCAACGCCCGGAATAAGAGCAACCCCACATTTAAGCGCTAAATCTGCAAACTTTAACGAACCTGTTATAACTTCTCCGTTATAAGATTTGCCTATGTAATTTTTAATATTTACGAATACGTAGAAAGCACCCTTCGGACAAATAGGTTCTAATTTATCCATTGACTTAAGAGTGTTATACATATATATTCTTCTTTCATCAAAAATCTTTTGCATTTTACCGATAAATTCTTCGCCTTTCTTATCGGTTAAAGCCGTTACCGAAGCATATTGACAAAACGAAGTCGGATTGCTTGCCGTATGGCTTTGCATACTACCTATTGCTTTTGCAATATCTGTTGGTGCAGCAAGATAACCTATTCTCCAACCGGTCATTGCATACGATTTACTCATACCGTTTATAACTACCGTATGATTTTTCATATTTTCACTAACTTGTGCTATTGAATAATGCTTTTCGCCGTCATAAACAAGTTTTTCGTAAATTTCATCGGAAACAACGTAAATATTATGTTTTTCGCATATCTTTGCTATTTCTTTAATTTCTTTTTCACTATAAACAGAACCCGTCGGGTTATTTGGAGAATTAAGAATTAAAGCTTTTGTTTTAGGTGTTATTGCCTTTTCAAACTGTTCCGCCGTCATCTTATAATTATTTTCTTTTTTAGCGGTAACAAGCACAACTTTTCCGCCCGCAAGTTTAATAAGTTCGGGATATGTTAACCAGTAAGGCGAAGGAAGAATAACTTCATCACCTTCATTAACTATTGCACTTATTGCATGGAATAACGAAGATTTTGCGCCAGAAGATATAACTATATTTGAAATATCATAAGTTAAGCCGTTATCTTTTAAAAACTTTTCACAAATTGCCTTTTTTAATTCTACGGTTCCTGATGCCGGTGTATATTTAGTAAATCCGATATCTAATGCTTTTTTGCAAGATTCAATAATAAAATCCGGTGTATTAAAGTCAGGTTCGCCCGCACCGAAACCGATGACGGAAATACCTTCTGCCTTCATTTTCTTTGCTTTTGCCGTTATCTCCAATGTGAGTGACGGAGCAATGCTACTAACTCTTTTTGAAATACTCATAATTTTCTCCTATGTTTATTCTTCATCTATACCCGCAGAAAGTTTTGCTTCTCTATCTGCTATTCCAAGTGCTTCAACCATCTCGTCAAGATCGCCAAGCATAAAATTTTCTATTGTATAAAGTGTTAAACCTATTCTATGATCCGTAACTCTGCCTTGTGGAAAGTTATACGTTCTGATTCTTTCGGATCTATCACCCGTTCCAACTTGACTTCTACGGTTTTCAGAATATTCTTTATCGTATTGCGATTGATAATAATCGTAAAGCCTACTCTTTAAAACCTTCATAGCCTTTTCACGATTCTTTGTTTGCGAACGTTCATCTTGACATAAAACTACGATTCCTGTCGGAATATGTGTCATACGGATACAAGATTCCGTTTTATTGATATGCTGTCCACCTGCACCACTACTTCTTAAAGTATCAATTTTCAAGTCTTTTTCATCAATATTAACTTCTACGTCTTCAACTTCCGGTAAAACGGCAACGGTTGCGGTTGAAGTATGAACTCTACCTTGCGATTCCGTTTCTGGAACACGTTGAACTCTATGAACACCGCTTTCAAACTTTAGTTTTTTATAGCAAGATTTACCCGCAATAGAAAAAGTTACTTCTTTTATACCGCCGAGTTCGGTTGAATTGTTTTCAATTTCTTCCGTCTTCCAACGGTTCTTTTCTGCATACTTTACATACATTCTGTATAATTCGTATGCAAAAAGGCTTGCTTCTTCTCCACCGGCACCTGCCCTTATTTCCATAATAACGTTCTTATCGTCATTAGGATCTTTTGGAAGGAGCAAAATTCTCAATTCTTCTGAAATTTTTTCAATTTTATCCTTATTTTCAAGAATTTCTTCTTCCATAAAGTCTTTCATTGCCTTATCGGTTTCAATAGCTAGCATATTCTTTATTTCTTCTTGATCGGCAACTACTTTTTTATATTCGGTGTATTTTTCTACTGTTTCTTGCATGTCAGCAAGTTCTTTTGAGTATGATTTCCACTCATCCATTTTTGCTATGACTTCAGGATCACTAACAAGTTCGTTAAGTTTTTCATATCTCTCTAGCATTTTATCAAGTTTTTTAAACATTAAAATACCGCCTTAACTATTCTATCAATTTTCTCTAAATCTTTTATTATTTCTACTTCTTTATATCCGTCAAGCATTTGAACTATTTGTTCTGCTTGACCTATTCCGCATTCTAACAACAAAACACCCTCTATATTCAAATGTTCTTTTGCCTTAAGTATTATCTTTTTATAGAAATCTAATCCGTCAATTCCGCCGTCTAACGCTAAATGCGGTTCAAAATCTTTAACTTCTTTTTCCAAACCTTCTATATCGTCTTTCTTTATATACGGCGGATTGCTTAATATAACGTCAAACTTTTCTTCTATATTATCAAATAAATCACTTTCTATAAATTCAACATCTGCATTATTTAAATTTGCATTTTCTTTTGCTAAAGTTAGTGCTTTATCGGAAATATCGCTTGCCGTTACTTTTATTTTGCACTCTTTTGAAACGGCAATTGCAATCGCACCGCTTCCCGTGCACAAGTCTAAAACCTTACTATTCTCTTTTATATACTTTTTCCCTTCCAAAACCAAAAGTTCGGTTTCCGGACGTGGAATTAAAACTCTTTCATCAACTTTAATTGTATATCCGTAAAAATCAGCATTTCCTATACAATACCAAAGTGGACGGCGAGTGCAACGTTCTTCGGTAATTTTATTGATTTTATCAACAAATTTTGCCTTTATCATTTTATCGGAATAAACTTCGTCCCTTTTAATATTTGCCGTAATAGAAACGATCCACTCGGCTTCCGCATCTTCGTTTATTCCGCTTTTTGAAAGTTTTTCTTTTATTTCCTTAACTAAATCAATTGATTTTTTCGGCGTAATAAATTGTTTTTCTTCAATAGTTTCGTCTTTATCCATTTCCAAAACGGTGTTAAAAGCGGTTATAGCAACTTCAAGCATCTTTTCGTCCGGTTCTTTCGTAGTCAACCTTTGAAGAAGTAGCCCCGGAACTTTTAACGGATAAACGATAAAACAATCTGTTTTTGCCAAACCTTTAAGCAATTCGTATGAAAGCCCAGCAACTAACGGCAAAAGTGCTATTTTACATAAAACCCTTAATATCCCTTCAACCGAAGTTCCCAAAACGGCTTCTAAAACAGCAAATAACAGAATACCTATAACCATAACGAAAACAATAAACGTCGTTCCGCAACGGTTGTGAACACGAGAACACTTCTTTGCATTTTCAACGGTTAAATCCATTCCCCTTTCAAAACAAGAAATGGTTTTATGTTCTGCCCCGTGATACATAAAAGTCCTTCTAACGTCTTTTATCAAAGAACAAAGCAAAATATATGAAATAAAAATTAAAATTTTCAACCCGCCTTCAATAAAATTCTTTGCCCAAATATTAAAATAGGTTTCTTTATAAGATAATGCAATATATTTACTATCACCAGTAATTAAAAACTCTAAAAGTTTTCTAACGAATATCGGCGCAACAATAAAAAGCAAAACCGCAAGCCCTATACCCAAAATCAAAGAAATAGTTATAACGATGCTCATTATATCTATCTTGAATTTTTTTGATAGCCACCTTTCAAATTTTGACGGTTCGCCTTCACCGTATACTTCAGCAGATCTCATTAAAACTTTCGTTCCGCCGATAAAAGACTGCAAAAAAGCATATACGCCACGAATAATAGGAAATCTTAATATTTTTTTCCTTTTCTTCACAGGAGTAATACGCTTTGATTCTATTCTTATAATTTCGTCTTCATCACGAACGGCAGTAGCCATTGAGCTTTCGCCACGCATCATAACGCCTTCAATTACTGCTTGGCCACCTATTGACGTTGTTTTTTGTTTGTCTTTTTTCATTATCCTAAAATAAAAAAATCGGCTTTAAGTGTAAAATAATACCCTTAAAGCCGACCATAGCATTGTTATTTTTCTTTGCTATATCTCTTGTTGAACTTATCAACACGGCCACCGGTATCAACTAATTTTTGTTTACCTGTAAAGAAAGGATGGCATTTACTACAAATATCAACCTTTATTACGTCTGTATTTTTTGTTGAACCGGTTTTAAATGTTTCGCCACATGCGCAAACAACCGTTACTTCATGATAGTTCGGATGAATACCTTGTTTCATTTCGCACCTCATTAAACTAAATTTCGTTGTTATTATATATTATTTTAAATCTTTAGTCAACTATAATAATGTATTTTATTAAAAATTATTATACTTTTTCTAGGTTTTTTATATAGGTTATTTTACTTGCTTTTTTTTATAAAACAAGTTATAATATTTTCGTTTTTAATAAATTTGGAGATATTGATGAAAGGCTGGAAATTTAAGAAACCTAATGTAATTTTAGAAGAAGAAATATTAAATAATGACGATTTAGAACAATCCGTTAAGGTTAAAATCACTAAAACGTTGCTAAATCTAAACGATTTTAATATTTTTAGCGGTGATAACGAAGTTAAAGAAAATACCGTGCTTGGTAGTTACGGTATCGGTGTTTTGGCTGAAGAACCTTCTACTTTACTTGGGCTTCAAAAGGGCGACCGTGTATATATTGAATCAAAAAAACCTTGTAACGATTGTTATAACTGTAATATCGGCAACAAAGACAAATGTTTTTCACCGCTTATTGCCGGTGAAGATTACGACGGGTTTTTAAGAGATTTCGTTTCTTGCCCTATTGATGAAGTTTATAAATTGCCTGACAGTGTTTCCGACCAAGACGCTTTATTTATCAATTATATTTCCGTTTGTGTTAATATTATTGATACGTTAAACATAGAAAAAGGCAATTACGTTGCAATTGTAGGAACAAACAATCTTTCTGTAATTTTAGCCCAACTTTTAATATATTATCAAGCTGTTCCGATAATGATTTCCGAAAACGAAAAAGGTAAGGAATTAGCTAGTAAATCCGGCGTTTATTATAACCTAACGGAAGAAGATAATTTAACGAAAGAAGTTTCAACTATTACCGGCGGAAGGATGGCTGATAAAGTTGTTTATATTTGCGATATGGATTTACCGGTTACAAAAGCTTTTTCTCTCGCCTCTTACGGTGCAAAAATTGCCTTTACGGGATTTACGAACAGAATAACTTCTTTTTCGTTTAACCAAGCAATTAAAAAGCAACTTCAAATTTATTGCATAAATAACGTTGCAAAAAACACACCTACAAGTATAAACCTTTTGGTTAATAAAGCCGTTAATACTTCTAACCTAAAAATTGAAAAAATTAAATATTCCGATATAAGCGACGCAATGATAAAAGCATCAAAAGAATATAAATTTACTGAAATTATCGTAGAAAATGTTTAATATATTGTTAAAATGATAAAGAGCCAACCGAAAACGGTTGGCTCTTTTTTAATTCTTCTATTCCTGTTTATTCTTCTTTTTTAATCTTAAAAAAAACCTAATAATTCTCCCGAAAAATTCAGGAATCTTAAAACATATTATCTTCATATATTCACCCCTAAAACAATTTTATGAGCAAAATATACAAAATATAACAAAAATTACAGTTCTCTTAATTCCTTTATTATCTTTGCTCTATCAGATTCCTTAAAAATAGTGTTTCCCGCAACTATAACGTTTGCACCTGCATCCTTAACAGATTTAACGTTTTCTTTATTTATTCCACCGTCAATTTCAAGCAAAATATCCTTTTTGGTTGCTTTTATAAGTTTTGATGCTTCTTCTAATTTCGGCAATACTTCAGGTATAAATTTTTGCCCCCCGAATCCGGGAAAAACACTCATTAAAAGTATCATATCACACTCTTCAACAACTTCTTTTAAAACTGAAACAGGCGTATCCGGATTTATAACGGCACCACATTTAACGCCTAGTGATTTTATTGCTTTTAAAGTATCTTTTAACCTGTCTTTACATGCTTCGTAATGAACTGTTATATAATCCGAACCGGCTTCCGCAAATTTTTCAATATACTTCCAAGGTTCAACGATCATCAAATGCGAATCAAAAACTTTTTTTGTATACGGCCTTATATCTTTAATAAATTTTGGCCCGAAAGTTATGTTTTTTACAAAAACCCCGTCCATAACGTCAAGGTGCATAAAGTCTGCCCCTGCCTTATCCGTATTTATAATTTCTTCTTTTTCAATAGAAAAATCACTTGATAAAAGTGATGGTGCAATTTTAATGTCTTTCATTTTTGTCCTTTATTCCTTTATTTTTTTAATTTAATTCTTCTAAATATCTTTGGCGAAGTTGTCCACAAGCCCCGTCAATATCTTCGCCCATTTTTCTACGCAAGGTTGCAGAGAGCCCGCCTTTAACAAGTAACCCCAAAAATCTATATGCTTCTTTATCTGTTGAAGCCATAAGATCTCTTTCCTTAACTCCGTTAAGCCTAATTAAATTTATGTGGCACGGTTTACCTTTTAGTAGTTCTATTAACGCATTTGCATGCCTATTTGTATCATTTTCGCCTTTAATTAAAACGTATTCAAAAATATATCTTCTTTTTGTCACTTCAAAATAATGCTCACATGCAGAAATTATATCCTTTATTTTATATGTCCTTGCAACAGGCATTATTTTTTCTCTTTCTTCATCAAACGGCGAGTGAAGTGATACGGTTAAGTTAAAAGAAAATCCTTCATCGGCAATTTTAATCATTTTATCTACTAAACCGGACGTTGAAACGCTTATATTTCTCGTGCTGAAATTTATTCCTTCGGGATGACTTACTAAAGATAAAAACTTAACGACGTTATCGTAGTTGTCAAGCGGTTCACCACTTCCCATTAAAACAACGTTTATAATCTTTCTATCGTCTTTAAGTCCACCGCCGAGTTTTCTGTTTACGGCTAAAACTTGCCCTAAAATCTCACCGCAAGACAGATTACGAATAAGCCCGTTTAGTGTTGATGCACAAAATTTGCACCCCATACGGCACCCGACTTGCGTTGAAACGCATAAAGTATAGCCGTATTTATATTTCATCAAAACACCTTCAATAACGTTTCCGTCAAACAACTTATATAAAAACTTTTCCGTTCCGTCTTTTGATTTAAGTGTTTTTATTATCTCTATCGGATAGGTAAACTCTTGTTTTAGTTTTTCCCTTAAAGAGAGTGAAATATCCGTCATTTCTTCAATAGAAAGCCCACGGTGAAGCGATTTGAAAATCTGTTTAGCACGAAAAGATTTTTCACCGATTTCTTTTATATAGTTTTCAATTTCTTCTAAAGAAAAATCCTCTAAAATTCTCACTTTATCCTCTTTAATTTACAAACGAAAAAACCTGCACCAAAAGAAATATCAGGTAAATAATAATTTGTGTTATTCTCTACTTCACATTTAAGTTTTGAATTGATTTTTTCTATTTCAAAACCTTTTATTTCAGACATAAATGATTTAATAATCGCTATATTTTCTCTATCAAAAATTGAACAGGTTGAATAAATTAGATAACCACCTAATTTAACGTATTTAGAACAGTTTTTCAAAATAGATAACTGCTCTTTATATAGCTCCAAATAATCCTTTTCTTCCCTAAAAAGTTTAATATCGGGGTTATCCGTAGTTACGCCAAGCCCACTACAAGGAACGTCACATAAAACAACGTCAAATAATTCTTTATATTCGTTATTATACACTTTTGCATCTTCAACTAAAGCCGTAATATTATTCCTTTTCATACGGGTATAATAATCTTTTATAAGTTCTACCCTATGTTCGTGAATATCAAGCGATAAAACGTTTTTTATTCTATAAGAAAGTCTTACGCTTTTTCCGCCCGGAGCAGAACAACAATCAAGCAAATTTTCACAATTCGGAACAGCATCACATATTGCAACCGAACCTATACTTTGAAAAGTATATAGTCCCTTATCAAAATCTTCGTTTCTTGTAAAGTTTTTTACGAAATATACGTTATCGTAAGGCGTTTTTTCATATTCCACACCTTTACTCTTTAAATATTCTTCACCGTCTATATCGTAAAAAACAAGCGTTGATTTTTCGTTGTTTACAGAAAGAATACTTTCAACCCTTTCTTTACTGTATTTTTTAAGAAGTTCTCTAACGGCAAAAAGCGGAAATGAATATTTTATAGACAGATATTCGTCTTCATTTTTCGGAAATTCAAACTTATACGTAACGAATTTTCTTAAAAAAGCATTTACAAAACCGGCTGTTCCACCTTTTCCAAGTTTTTTAGTAAGTTCAACTGCATTTTTTATAACTGCATAATCGTGCTTTTCTAAATACTTTATAGCATACATTGAAATCTTAAGAATACTTCTTATAACAAGTTTAGGCGATTTCTCCGCAAGTTCTTTTATATAATACGATAATTCTATATCGGTATCTAAAACACCGTAACATGTTTTTATCGTTAACGCTCTATTCTTTTCTTCTATCGGTGTTTTAAGTATTGCTTGCTTTAAAAAAGTTTTATCACTATAAACTTTATTTAAAATCATATAGCAATCGTAAAAATAGTTAATCATTGTTAAAAATAAAACCTTTTTCTATTTTGTTTCCCCTTAAAAAATCACCTATATCAAGTGGTTTACCACCTGATTTTTGCACCTTTTTAAGAGATATACTATTAAAGCCCGTTGCTATAACAAGTTCTTTTTCGTTTTCTATAACTTCACCTATTTTACCGCACCTGTCATCACAAACAGCAGAATATATCTTAAAAGGTTCGCCACCTAAAAAGGTATACGCTATCGGTGAAGGGTTAAAAGCACGAATTTGATTTACAATTTCGTAATTCTTTTTTGACCAGTCAATTTTAGCCATTTCTTTCTTTATTATTTTAGAAAAGGTTGCCACTTTTTCATCTTGTTTTATAAAGTTTGTTTTTCCTTCTTTTACAAGTTTAAGCGCATCAATAATCAAATCTGCCCCGATATTAGACAGTTTTTCAAACAACTCGCCCATTGTTTCGTTATCTTTTATATCAACTTCTTTTGAAATAAGCATATCGCCTGTATCAATACCGGCATCAGTCTTCATTATCGTAACGCCCGTTTTTGTCTCGCCGTTTAAAATAGCAAAATGAATCGGTGATGCGCCCCTATATTTAGGTAAAAGCGAAGCGTGAATATTTAACGTATAAAGTGAAGGAATATCCAAAATCTCTTGAGATAAAATTTGCCCGAAAGCACACGTTATCATCAAATCGGGCTTTAACGATTTTAGATCTGAAACGCCTTCTATTCTAATTTTATCATAAGAATATACAGGAATACCTTTTGAAAGTGCGTATTGTTTAACGGGACATGCGGTAATAACCTGTTTTCTTCCAACAGGTTTATCGTTGTTTGTTATAACTGCAACGATATTTTCAGCGTTTTCTATCAATTTTTCAAGCGGTTTTACTGCAAAATCAGGCGTCCCTAAATAAACAATCCTCATTTATCCCTCCTTTATGCTACTCGCTTTATCTATATATAAAATTCCGTCCAAATGGTCGTTTTCATGTAAAAAAGCCCTTGCCATAAATCCTTCGGCATTAACTTTAAATTTCTTTCCGTTTCTGTCAAAAGCAATAACCGTAACTTTATTCGGCCTTTCAACGACGCCACACTTTCCCTTTACGGATAAACAACCTTCTTCGCCGACTTGTTTACCACTCGTTTTTATTATTTGCGGATTTATACATTCGTAATATTTGTCATCTACGTAAACAACGAAAATTCTTCTTAAAATACCAACTTGCGGAGCAGCAAGCCCTGCGCCGTTTTCATGCATTAAAGTTTCCTTCATATCGTCTAAAAGTTGTTTAGTTCTTTCACCGAAATCTGTAACTTCAAAAGATTTTTTTCTTAACGTTGGATCGCCAACTTGAATAACATTTCTTATAGCCATTTTTCACCTATGTTAAATTATTTGGATTCATTTCAAATGATAAACTGATTTGACCGAAATTGTATTTTATTGATTTATAATAAATTTCGTCAATAAGCTTTTTGTTTCCGCTATCAATTCTCATTAAAACTTGAAATCTAAATTGATTTTCTATCTTTTTAAGCGGTGCTTTCATGCACCCGAAAAACTTAAATTTACCTTTTTCTCTATTAAAAATTTCACTAACTTCATTAAAAATTGATTTAGTGCATTCTATTGCCTTTTCTTCGTTTAAGCTTTTAACCAAAATACGAACAATATCGGCAAAAGGCGGAAAACCCGTCGCTTTTCTTACCGAAACTTCGTGATTATAAAAGCCCTCGTAATCATACCTTATCGCCAAATTTAGCACTAAATTATCAGGCGAATACGTTTGAAGCACAACCTTTCCACTCTTTTCGGCTCTACCGCATCTTCCCGCAACCTGTGTTAAAAGTTGGAAAGTTCTCTCTCCGCTTCGGTAATCGGAAAAGTGCAAACTCATATCAGCATCTAAAATTCCGACAAGTGTTACCGAAGGAAAATCAT
Source organism: Christensenellaceae bacterium (assembly GCA_045598745.1). GTDB lineage: Bacteria > Bacillota > Clostridia > Christensenellales > Borkfalkiaceae > UBA1259. The sequence continues at coordinate 10,339 of JAZLMT010000025.1, read as the reverse complement.
GCCCCTTCGCTATCATTTGTGTTCCAACCAAAATATCCGCTTTTTTTTCAGAAAAATCATTTAAAATCTTAAAATGCCCTTCTTTATTTTGGGTGGTATCTCTATCCATTCTTAAAATTTTTGCCGTTGGAAAAAGCTTTTTTAATTCGTGAACAACCCTTTCGGTTCCAAAACCGCCGTATTGCAAAAAAGTGCTACCACACTCGGTACAAGCGTCAATCATCTTATATTTTGCGCCACAATAATGGCATAAAAGAGCATCTTCTTCCATGTGATACGTTAGTGAAACGTCACAGGCGGAACATTTTTGAACGTGCCCACATTCCGTGCAGATAACGGTCTTTGAATAGCCACGTTGATTTAAGAATATTATTGCTTGATTTCCGTTATCTAAACAGTTTTGTATTTCTTCTTTTAAAGCTGAAGAAAACGGAGAATTATTGCCACGCCTTACTTCCTTTCTCATATCTGCTATTTCTATTTCAGGCAACGGTTTTTTATTTATTCTTTCAGGAAGAGTTATTAAATTATACAATCCGTTTTGCGCATTATAAAAACTACCGATTTGCGGTGTTGCACTGCCTATAACAATTTTTGAAGAACAGTGGTTTGCACGAAAAGTTGCAACGTCTATCGTATTATATCTGGGATTGGTTTCACTCGTATAACTTCCGTCATGCTCTTCGTCAATTATAATTATACCCACATTTTCAAGCGGAGCAAAAATAGCACTTCTTGCACCGATTGCGATTTTCGCTTCACCGTTGCGAAGCCTCCACCACTCGTCAAAGCGTTCGCCACTTGATAGCCCGCTGTGTAATATTGCGGCAAGCGTTCCAAACCTTGAACGTAATTGACGAAGCATTTGCGGTGTTAACGAAATTTCTGGGACAAGCATTATTGCCGTTTTACCGCTTTTTATCGTATCGCTTATTAAATTCAAATATACTTCCGTCTTTCCGCTACCGGTAACGCCGTATAAAAGAGTTATTTGTTTATCTGTTGACTTAACGCTGTTTACTGCAAATTTTTGTTTTTCAGTTAACGTTACGTCTTTTTCTAAAACCGGCAAATCTTTATAAGGAGAACGCAATTCTTGTTCTTCCGTTACGTAGACTATACCTTTATCTATAATTGATTTAACAGCACTGTTAGAAAACTTTTCGTTCGCTTCGGAAACTTTGCATTTTTTATTTTCAAAAATAAAGTTTATAAGTTCAATTTGCTTTATTGCAGATTTTCTTATGCCTTCTAAAGCAATTTCTAACGTGATATTTTCAGTTAAATTTATATATTTTTTTAATTTTTCTTTAACCTTACCCTTTCGCATTTCGCTAGGCAAAAACAAACGCAAGGCTTGCGCTTTAGTTATATAATAACTATCACACATATATTGCATAAGAGATACCATCTCTTTCGTCAAAGCCGGTGTATCTTCTATAAGCCTTGATATCGGTTTTATTTTGCTTTTATCATATTCACTTTTTTCTTTAACGCCAATAACAATGCCTTCTATGTAAGTTTTACCAAAAGGCACTATAACCCGACTACCTAAAGTTATTTGTGAGTCGGAAAAATAATATTCAAACACCTTATCTACGTTGGCGTTCGTTATATCTACTATGACGTCTGCAAACATTTGTAAAAAGTAAAAATTAAAGAAAAAGCCCATCAAAAAGATGGGCTTTTAATTAGTCGTTTGTAGCAACTAACTTGCCGTCTTGTATTTCTTTTGCTGCAATTGACAATGGTTTTTCACCGTTTGGAAGATCTGTTAAACCTTGATTCATGGTCGTTTCCATTATTTGTCTTGCTCTTTTACTTGCAACTACGCATAATGCGTATTTTGAACCTACTTTTTTTGCCAAATCGTCAATCGGTGGTTGATGTATCATATTCTATTCTCCTTTTACCTAGATAATTTTTCTTTATTTATAATTTCTTCAATCTCACAAACACACGCCGTAAGATTTCCGTTTATTACCGTATAATCGTATTCACTTGATTTTCCAAGCTCGTAATCAATTCTTGATAATCTTTCTTCTATTTTTTCAAGGCTTTCGGTATTTCTATTAATTAACCTTCTTTTAACTTCTTCTTTTGATGGCGGTGCAATCATAATCAAAACCGCTTCGGGATAATTCTTTTTAACTTGTAGCCCGCCGTTCACGTCAATTTCAAGCAAAACGTCTTGCCCTTTTAATTTTTCCAAAACGAAATCTTTAGGAGTTCCGTAATAATTTTCAAAATGTTCGGAATATTCTAAAAATCCTTTATTATTGATTCTATCAATAAAATCTTGCTTTTTTATGAAAAAATATTCTCTTCCGTCTTGTTCGTTTTCTCTTGGGCTTCTTGTAGTGCAAGAAATACTTAATGCAAAATTATCTCTATCAACAAGAAGTTTTGCTATTGTTCCCTTTCCAACGCCTGACGGACCGGATAAAACAACCAATAAGTTTTTCATTACTCTAAATTCTGAACCTGCTCTCTTATTTTTTCTATCTCGTTTTTAAGTGAAAGTGCATAATTTGTAACTTCTATATCGTTTGATTTTGAACAAATTGTGTTTGTTTCACGATTAAATTCTTGCATTAAAAAGTCTAATTTTTTCCCGGAACCTTCTTGCTTAACAATTTCGGTAAATTGATTGATATGTGAATTGAGCCTTGTCAATTCCTCGTCAATATTAACTTTATCGGTATAAAAAGCAACCTCGTTAAGTAGCCTTGCTTCGTCTAATTCAACGCCGTTTAAAGCTTCCAAAATCCTTTCCTTTAGTTTTGCTTTATAATCACTGACAACTAACGGTGCCCTTAAAACAATTTTTTGCCTTAAATCTTTAATCGTTTCTATACGCTTAAGCATATCACAAACAAGCTTTTCACCTTCAATTTTACGCATTTCGTTAAGTTTATTCAGGCAATTTATCAAAGTTTCTTTCAAAATACTTTCAATATCTGAAACGTCTGTAAGAGTATTGTCGGTAACAACGTCCGGAAGGCGCATTATTGAAGAAACGGTTATATCGTTATTTAACCCGAGTTTTTCTGCAATTTGATTTGATGCTTTATAATAACTTTCTGCCTTTTCAAAATCAACGTCAAGTTGGCTCTCTTTTTCCCTGTTATCTATGAAAGTTATAAATAAATCAACCCTACCACGTTTAACGTATTCGGAAACGGTTTTCCTTATCAAATCTTCATAAGCAATAAAAGAACGTGGAACTTTTGTATTTAAATCTAAAGTGCGGTTGTTTACCGTCTTCATCTCTACAATCAAAGTAAGCCCGTTTTCACAATATTCTGCCTTTCCATAGCCTGTCATACTAGACATAAACAACTACCTCCGAAAAATTATATATTATTTTATCATATAAAATAAAATATTTCAACTTTTTATCATAGAAATAAATATTTCTTCATCAATTATTTTTATATTTAACTCTCTTGCCTTATCTAATTTTGAACCGGCATTTTCACCGGCTAAAACAAGAGTTGTGTTTTTTGATACGCTTCCTACAACCTGTCCACCCAAACTTTCAATGATTTTTTGTGCTTCGTCACGCTTAAAATTCATTAAAGTTCCCGTTAAAACGACCTTTTCACCCTTAAAAATATCGCCTTTTGCTTGTTCTACTTCTTTCGGACAAACACCAACTAACAAAAGGTCTGTTATTTCTTTAACGTTTTGCTCGTTTTGAAAATAATCAAATATTCCTTTTGCCATAACTTCACCGACGTCCGGTATATTTTTAAGTTCTTCTTCGGTGCAATTCAATAATGCATCAACCGTCTTATAATAATTTGCCAAATCTTTTGCAGTTTTTTTACCAACGTTTTCTATTCCGAGTGCATAAATAAAATTATTAAAGTCAACGTCTTTTGATATTTCTATTGATGCTAAAACGTTATCTGTTTTTGCATCTTTAAACCCTTCAAGTGCAATTATTTCTTCCCTGTTTAGCCTATATAAATCACTAAAGTTTTCAACACCGAATTTATCAAATAATGTTGCAACAGTCATTTCGGAAAACCCGTCAATATTCATGCCGTTTTTTGAAGCGAAATTTGTGAGTTTTGCAACAACCCTTGATCTACAGTGAATATTCGGGCAAAAAAGATTTGCACCAACTTCAATTAAAGTTGTTCCGCAATCAGGGCAAACGGTAGGTTTAACAACATCAAAAGAATCTTCAAAATATTCTGTTGCACCCAAAATTTCAGGTATTACTTCGTTTGACCTTCTGACTAAAACCCTTGAATTGTTTTTAACCTTCTTTCTTATGATATCACCATAGTTATTTAGAGTTGCTTTCTTAACCGTTGCACCTGCTAAATCTACAGGCTCTAAAGCGCCAAGCGGAGTAAGTTTTCCCGTTCTTCCGACTTGCCAAAAAACTTCTTTTAAAATCGTAGTAATTTCTTCGGCTTCAAACTTAAAAGCGATTGCCCAACGAGGAAATTTATCTGTTGCGCCCAAAATTTCCCTCGTCTTAAAATCATCAACCTTTATAACTGCACCGTCAGTTAAAATATCCATATTTTTTCTAGTGTTTTCTATTTCTTTTATGGCAGACAAAACACCGTTCAAATCTTTCTCTACCCTTAAAAACGGATGAACTTTAAAACCGTTTTCACGCAAAAACCTAACACAATCTCTTTGGGAAAAAACTGTTTCGTTTTCCATATAATTTACGTTATAAAACATAATTTCAGGCTTTCTTGATTCGGTAACTTTCGGGTCCAAATTCCTTATAGCACCGGCAACGGCATTTCTTGCGTTCTTCAAAATTTCTGTTGCCGTTTTATTATATTCTTCTAAAACGGAAAGGCGAATTATCGCTTCACCTTGAACCTCTACTCTCCCCCTATATTCAATAGTAAGCGGAAAACTTTTTATCGTTAAAACCTGGGCAGTAACGTCTTCCCCGACAACACCGTTTCCACGTGTAGTTGCTCTTTCAAATTTACCGTCGTTATACGTCAAGCATATAGTTAACCCGTCAAACTTATATTCAATCGTGTATACTGCGTCGGGTGTTATCTTCCTGATTCTGTTATCAAATGCAATTAATTCTTCTTCCGTTGTCGCTTTATCAAGACTATATAACTTCTTTATATGTTCATGTTTTGAAAATGAAGATATAGGCTCTCCACCAACCCTTTTTGTTGGAGAATCAAATAAAACTACACCTGTTTCCTTCTCTAATTTCTTCAATTCGTCATAAAGCCTATCGTATTCTATATCGGAAACCGATGGATTATCTAAAACATAATATTCTTTGGCATACCTATTCAACGTATCAACCAAATATTTCATTCTGTCTTCCATTATTTTATAATCTCCAATGGTGCATATTTTACCGCAAGTGATTTTATTCCAACACTCTTAAAAGCTACGTCAACCACAGTTGAATCTCCACTACCTTTAACTAAAATAACCATACCTTCACCGAATTTAGCATGTTTAACCTTCATATTTGCCTTAAAAATACAATTATTTGCTTGCTCCTTTGGTTTATTGTCGTTTAACATTGTTTTTGCATAAGACGAAGAATAACCCGTTGGATTAGAAATATCTCTTTCTTCACTAAAATCGCTATAATTATTATAAATCCTTCTCTCTTGATAAGTATTATTCTCTTGCTTAAGCATTGCGTTAGGATTCAAAATAGTTTGCCCTTCCTTGATAAACCTGGAAGGAAGCATATTTTCACGCCCACCATACATATAACGGCTTATTGCCCTTGTTATATACAACCTTTGCATTGCACGAGTTATCGCAACATACATAAGCCTTCTTTCTTCTTCCATTTCGTCTTCATCACCGTAACTTCTTTGAATAGGAAGAATTTTCTCTTCACACCCCATTATAAAAACAACGGGATATTCAAGCCCCTTTGCCGAGTGAATCGTAGCGACCGTTACGGCATCGCCGTCGTTTATAGCATCGGTATCGGAACTTAACGTTACCGAATTTAAATAATCTGCTAAACCAGAACCTATATTTACCTTTGAAAACTCTAAACAAGAGTTTTTTAGTTCGTTAACGTTCATTATTTTGCTTTCGTTTTCTTCACTTTTTTCGCTAAACTGCTCTAAAAAAGAAGTTTTTTCTATAATATGTTCTAAAAGATCGGGAACGGAAGACGTTTTTGAAAAAGCAATAAAACTTTCTAATAAAGACTTAAAATTATGAAGTTTGGTTTTAGCACCCGAAGAAATTGAAGTAGAATCTATCCAGTCAATAGCATCATATATTGATAAAGATCTTAAAGTTGCATATTCCTTTAATTCTTGAAGCGTTTTTTCGCCTATTCCACGCCTTGGCGATGAAATACATCTTAAAAACGCCTCGTCATCTAAAGTGTTATTGACAATTTTTAAATAAGATAAAACGTCTTTAATTTCTTTTCTTTCAAAGAACTTAAAACCGCCGTAAATTTTATATGGTATAGCATACTTCGTAAATTCTTGTTCTATTGCACGTGATATTGCATTGACTCTCATAAAAACAGCAAAATCTTTATAAGAATATCCTGAAAAGGCAATAAGATTTTTTATTGACGTTGCTATATATGATGCTTCACTGTTTTCATCACCACCGACAAAAGTTTCTATTTTAACACCTTCATCGTTATCAGTCCAAAGTTCTTTTTCTCTTCTACCCGTATTATTTTTGATAATACAATTTGCAAGTGATAAAATCTTTTTAGTAGAACGGTAATTTCTCTCTAGTTTATATACTTTTGCGCCCCTATAAATATCATCAAAATTCAAAATATTTTCTATTTTTGCACCACGCCAACCGTAAATACTTTGATCGTCATCACCAACGACAAATATGTTCCCGTGTGTAACCGATAGTCTTTGCGCTATGGCAAATTGAACCTTATTCGTATCCTGAAACTCGTCAATATGGATATACTGAAATTTGTTTGCGTAGTAATCTGCTATTTCGGGGAATTCACAAAACAGTTGATACGTTTTATATAATAAATCATCAAAATCAAGTGCATTTGAACGCTCTAAAATAGCATTATATCTAACATAAACGTTATAAATATCGTCAATAAAATGCAGGCTATTTTGCGCTTTTCTAAATTCTTCGGGATTCAAACACTCGTTCTTCGCATCACTTATCATATTTCTAGCAATTTTGAATAATTTTTCTTGATCTAAATCAAGTTCTTCAAACGCCCTTTTAATTGCCCTATCTCTATCTTGCTCATCATAGATATTAAAATTTCTATCATAGCCCAACTTATCTATATCACGCCTTAAAATCTTAACGCACATACTATGAATCGTTGATACCCACATATCACCCAAATCACCGCAATAAGATTTTAAACGCTCTTTCATTTCTTCGGCAGCTTTGTTCGTAAAAGTAATTGCCATAATGTTTTTTGGAGCGATATTTTTTTCCATAATTAAATAAAGAATTCTGCTAACCAGAACCCTTGTTTTTCCGCTTCCTGCACCCGCAATAACCAAAACTGCACCTTCGGTATCCATAACAGGTTTAATCTGCTCTTCATTAAGTTTTGCTAAAATATCTTTGATGTCCATAATAAATTCCTTTTATTTATTTTAACATATTTTAGCTTTTTTTTCAAGAATATTTTTTAATATAATATTTATTTTAATTGCTATCTTTTTTCATTTGTGATAAAATTTTTTTAGTAAAAAAAGGAGAATATCGAAGTATGAAAAAAGTTTTAACAATTCAAGATATTTCGTGCGTTGGCAAATGTTCTCTTACCGTTGCACTTCCTATTATTTCTGCTATGGGCATTGAAACTGCAGTATTACCTACCGCAGTTCTTTCTACGCATACACAATTTAAAGAAGGTTTTACGTTTAGAGATTTAACAAGTGACATCACACCTATCACAGAACACTGGAAAAGAGAAAAAATTGCCTTTGATAGCATTTATACCGGTTATTTAGGTTCTTTTGAACAACTTAAACTTGTTGAAAAGATTTTTAAAGACTTTAAAACAAAAGATAATTTTATTTTAGTTGACCCGGTTATGGCTGATAACGGAAAACTTTATACCGGTTTTACACAAGAATTTGCTTTAAATATGGCAAAAATGTGTAAAAATGCCGATATTATCGTTCCTAACCTTACCGAAGCTTCTTTTATGCTTAATAAACCTTATATTGCAGAAGGTTATAGCGAAGATTATATTAAAAGCACTTTAAAAGAATTAACTGAACTAGGTGCAAAAACAGCAGTCTTAACAGGCGTTTCTTTTGATAAAAACAAACTCGGCGTTTATGCTTTTGACAGTGAGAAGAACGAATATTATCAATACTATAATAAAAAAATACCTGTATCCTTCCATGGAACAGGCGATATTTTTGCAAGTAGCTTATGCGGTGCGCTTGCATTAAAGAAAGATTTACTTTCTGCACTTAAAATAGCCGTTAATTATACCGTTTCTTGCATTGAACTTACCGTAAAAAACAAAGAACACAGTTGGTATGGCGTTGACTTTGAAAATGCTATCCCTTCTCTAATAAAAAGCCTATAAAAATGTTTAAAAATATAAACGCCACGGATTATCCGTGGCGTTATTTTTTATAAATCTATTTTCCCCAAATCGCTTGAATTTATCTTATGTTTTTTTAGTATCGGATCTATTTCTTCCTTTATAAATTCCACAACTTGATTCGGGCTTCTTCCTATATATTTTTTGCCGTCCAAAATATCGTTTAATTTATCTTTGATTATTGCAAAATTCTCATCTTCCTTAATCAATTCTATAAGATTATTTTCTTTCCCGTTTATCTTAACGTTTTCACTTGCCTTCATTGACAAAACTCTTATTGCTTCGTGAAGTTTTTGCCTGTCACCACCAAGTTTTACGCACTCCATTAAAATATTTTCAGTTGCCATAAACGGTAATTCGGCATTTACGTGCTTTTCTATAACTTTTTCATAAACAACCATATTTTCCGTAATGTTAATATAAAGTTTTAAAATACCGTCTATTGCCAAAAACGCTTCTGCCGTTACGATTCTCTTGTTCGCTGAATCATCTAACGTTCTTTCAAACCATTGAGTAGACGCCGTCATTGAAGCATTCATAGGAAGCGACATAACGTATCTTGATAACGAACAAAGCCTTTCCGACCTCATAGGATTTCTCTTATACGCCATTGCCGACGAGCCGATTTGTGTTTTTTCAAACGGTTCCTCTAATTCTTTTAAACTTTGCAAAATTCTTAAATCGTTTGCAAATTTATACGAACTTTGTGCAATCTGTGATAAAACCGATAAAACGCTGTAATCAAACTTTCTAGGATACGTTTGCCCTGTTACCCCATAGACCTTTTCATACCCCATTTTTTTAACTACTTTCTTCTCAAGTTCTTTTATCTTTTTTTCATCACCGTCAAAAAGTTCCATAAAACTTGCTTGCGTTCCCGTTGTTCCTTTAACGCCACGAAGCTTTATTTTATTCTTTAATTCCATTAAAGATTGATAATCCATCTCTAAATCTTGCAAATAAAGCGTTGCTCTCTTTCCAACGGTAGTTAACTGTGCCGGTTGCAAATGAGTGAACCCTAACGTCGGCAAATCTTTATACTTTAATGCAAAATCTTTAAGATTTGACATAACTTTAACAAGTTTTTCTAAAACTATGTCTAAAGCCCTATCAATCATTATTATTTCCGCATTATCGGTAACAAAACAACTTGTTGCGCCTATATGAATTATACCGGCTGACTTAACTGCTTGCTTTCCGTAAGCTTTTATATGAGCCATAACGTCATGACGGACTTCCTTTTCAAAGGCATCTGCATCTTCATAATTTATATCGTCTGCATACTTTTTTAATTCTTCAATCTGTTCGTCTGTTATATTTATCCCTAATTCTTTTTCACTTTCGGCAAGCGCTATCCATAATCTTCTCCATAACCTATATCTGGTATCAGAAGAAAACGCTTTTGACATTTCTTTACTTGCATATCTTGTGATAAGTGGATTGCTATATATATCGGTTTGCATACGTTACCCCTTTAAATTTATATTTTAATTTTACCATTTTTTTTCCTTTTTGTAAATATAAAACAACTCTTTTAACTTTTTATTACATTATTTTTTCTTATACTTTCAATAAAAGAAACCTATTTTGTTGACTATTTTTATTATATATTATATAATAAACAAGATTTATTTTTTGGAGGCTTACGCTCTATATGGACATGAAAAAAATTGAAAAAAAATGGCAAGCAGAATGGGAAAAACAAAAAGTTAATTCTTTTAACCCTAAAAACGCATCTAAAAAGTTTTATTGTTTGGAAATGTTTTCCTACCCATC
>JAZLMT010000024.1:0-25839 GCA_045598745.1 Christensenellaceae bacterium | reverse complement strand
TAAAGCGGTTCTTTTTTCTTTTTCTTGACATTTGAATTATTTTCTTTTATTATTATTAAAAGGATTATATATGGATCAAGAAAAACTAAATAGCACGTTAAAAGATTTTTATGCTTTTAATTGTTATGAAAAAGATAAATTAAATATTGTTTATGGTGAATATCTTAAATCTTTAACCGAAATTTTAGTTAAAAATATATATTTCGGTAAGGTTGCAGTTTTTGCTTTGCAAGATACTTTTTTAACTATCGGTAGCGTTATTAAAAAAGAATTAAGAAATTCTAAAATCAATTCAATTGACTATATTTTATCAGGCAAAGAAGAGATGGAAATAGATACTCTATCTAAAACGTTTGCTTTGCCGGAAGATATTCGTGCCGTCATTTGTTTGGATTCAAAACTTTCAAAGATTTGCGATTATTTTGCTTTTGTTAAAAAAATGCCCGTTATAGATATTTCTTCGGGGCTTGACATAGGTGAATTCTTAGAAAATACCTTTTACTTAAAAAACGGTGATACGCTTGACTTAATAACCGTAAATCCCAAAAAGACCGTTATTGTTGATAGAATTTTAACAGAAAAACTAAATATTTCTTTTGCCGATACTTATAGTTACGTTATGAAAAACTTATTGAGTGTGCTTGATATAAGAATAAATGCGTTTTATTTAAGCGAAAACTTAAACGCCGAATTAATAAACTTAAAAAATAAAGCGATAATTAAAACTTTTTCTATAATCAAATACAGCATAAAAGAAAGATACGATATTTTGGTGTTATGTTCTTTAACGGTCGGGCTTGTCAATATGGCGTTAAATAAAGACTATTTGTTAAATAGCAGTTTAGAAAACTTTTCACTTTTATATTACGGTTTAAGTTTAAAGCGTGAAAACGAACTATTCTTTTCGGAAAAGATTTTAAGTTTATATGCTGAATTGACTTCAATAAAAACAAATATTTATTCTATACCTGATTATAACGGTATTTCTAAAGAAGCATCTATTCTACTTAACGTTAGCGAAGAAACGATAATTGATAATATTATAGATAAATTCAATATAGTTATAAACAACAAAAAATCGTTTAAAGAATTTAATCAAACGTTTTCAAAAGAATTCTCTTCTTTATCAAGTTCTTTTAAAAAGGTTGCTTCAGCCTATACGGTTTTAGGTGGAAAAGATATAACGAAAGATATAGACGAAAAAAGGTTTGTTTCTTCAATCAAAAATTGCGGTGCGATTTCTAATATTAACGGAATAACCCTTTGTATTATAGAAGGTTTGTTTAATATTTAATAGGTATAAAAAATAAAAAAACGTCAATACTCTCACTAATTCAAGTGGGAGTTTTTTTATGTTTAAAAAAATCATTTATTTATCACTTGCACTGTTTATGATTATTTTTTTATGGACGGTTAATTCTTATACTGAACAAATAAAAGGCTCAACGTTATTTGAAGTATACTTAAATAAAAATTCTTCAGAGTGCAAAATTGTTGATGATTCAACGTTTAATTTTTTCGTAAAGGGGAAAAGTTATATTATTGATAAAGACGTTGACGTCAATTATATTTTAGATTTTTACAGTGCAAAGATTGTATTTACCGAAACAACCGATTTCGGAACGAATTATTATGCATATTCCGGCGGTTTAAAATACACAAAAGAATTAAATAACAAAAAAATAAATTTACATATATTTTGCTCTCAAAATAAAACGGTGATAGGCTTACCGTTTATTTATGGAAGTTATTAGTATATATATTTTATTTTTGGTAATAATTGTGTAGAAAAATGGAGGTAAAAAAATGAAGCACAGTTTTGGAGCATTTCTTAAGAAAAATGCAGTATATTTAATTGTAGGGTTTTGTGTTCTTGCAATAGGATTATCTGTAACGTTGGTTTTGGTAAATAAGAATAAAAAGGTTGATATAAACAACTCTGCCGTTATCAAAGACGATATTATAAACGATAATGATAAACCGGCTCAAAAAACAGACGATAAAAAGGAAGATCCCGTTGTAGTGATTGACGACAAAGAAGACGAGCCTGTTATCGTGGTTGATCCTGAAGACGAAGAAATTGTTTTCGGTATGCCGGTAGCAAGTTATACTTCTTTTGACGGGTTCACCGATACTCTTCGTTATAACAGCACGTTGAGAAGATACGAATCTCATAAAGCAATGGATTTTTATGCCGAAGAGGGAACAAGCGTTTGCGCTGTTTTCGGTGGTGTTGTTGAAAGCGTAACGAACGATTTATTAAAGGGTTATACAATCGTTATAGACCATGGAAACGGGCTTAAAACAATATATAATTCTTTACAAGACGGCGATAACGTTTTAGAAGGACAAACCGTTAAGAAAGGCGACGTTATAGGTGAAGTTTCACTTTCAAACAGACAAGAATATAAAGACGGCGCACACGTTCACTTTGCCGTAACGGAAAACGGAAACTATATTGATCCGGAAAACTATTTAATGATGCAAGATAAATAATCATAAAAGAATTTTTACCCGAATAGAATTATATAAAGTATTCTGTTCGGGGTTTTTTATGAAAAAAATTGCTATTATAATTGCTGTTTTAATACTGCCTTGTTTTATATTTTGTTTTTCTTGTAAAAGTAAGCAAGAAAGAAGTTGCTATGATATAGAGTGTTCGTTTGACGGGGAAAAACTTTCCGGGATAGAAAGCGTAACCTTTTATAACGATACGGAAAACGTTTTTAAAGAATTAAAATTCAACTTGTTTATGAACGCATATAGAGAAGGTGCAAAATATTCGCCGATAAGCGAAAAGGATCAAGCATCTTGTTATTATATGGGAAACAGTTTTGGAAATACAGAAATTCAAAAAGTATATATCGGCAAAGAAGAACTTGAATTCTCTATTATAGGTGAAGACCAAAATATTTTATCCGTCAATTTAGGTAGAGAAGTTTATCCGAGTGAATCGGTAACGGTAACGATTGATTTTACGGTGTTGTTTGCAAACGTTATTTCAAGAAGCGGAATAAATGAAACTTCAGTAAACATGGGTAATTTTTATCCCATACTTTGCGGAATAGAAGACGGGGCTTTTTACGAGTGTGTATATTATTCAAACGGCGATCCTTTTTTCTCGGAGTGTGCCGATTATAACGTAAAAATAACTCTTCCGTGTGAATACGTGGTTGCTTCTTCCGGAAAACTTACAGACAGCCGTAAGAACGGAATTCTCGTTACCAACGAATACAGTTTATTAAACGCAAGATCTTTTTGTTTCGTTCTTTCAAAAGAGTTTGAAAGTATAACTGATACTTCTTTGGGGATAGAAATAACCTATTATTTTTATAAGGATAAAAATCCAAGCAAGTCGCTTAAAGTTGCAGTAGACGCTATTAAAACGTTTTCCGAACTGTTTGGCGAATATTCTTATCCAACTTATTCTATTGTTGAAACGCCTTTTAACCAAGGTGGAATGGAATACCCTGCGCTTGTGTATATAAGTAGTGACTTAGAAAGCGAAGCCGTAGAAGAAGTTATTGTTCATGAAACGGCTCATCAATGGTGGCAAGTTACCGTTGGAAACAACGAAATAGAATACGGTTTTTTAGATGAAGGATTAGCAGAATATTCCGTTGTTTTATTTTATGAAAAAAATCCGAGTTATAACATTTTAAGGGAAACTTTGATAAAATCTACAGAGAGAACATATAGAGTATTTTGTTCTGTTTTTGATAAACTTTATAATAACGTTGATACCACTATGTTAAGAAGTTTAGATGAGTATAAAAGCGAATACGAATACGTAAATATAGCATACATAAAAGGGTGCTTAATGCACGAATATTTACGTATGGGAATAGGCGACGAAAAGTATTTTAATGGGCTTAAAAGATACTATAAAGAGTATTCATTTAAAGTTGCGTCGCCTTTAGACATGATGGGCATTTTTGAAAAAGTGGGGGCAGACAGCAACGGATTTTTCAATTCTTTCCTTAACGGGAGCGTTATAATATAAAAAAACAACAAAATGAAGCAACATAATTGCTTTTAATAATATTAAACAAATAAATAGTTATTGACAAATAATATATAAAATGATAAACTAAATAAGATAAAAATAAATATGTTCGGCTTGAAGGGGTTTTTATGAAAAAGTTTATTAGTTTTATAGTTGCAGTTATGTTAATTGTTTTGGCAATGTTTACGTTGACTGCTTGTGATGACGACAAAAACAGTTCATCAAAAGGTTTGCTTTATAAAAAGTTTTCCGGTGATGATTTTTATACCGTTTACGGATTTGTAGACGACGGTAAAACGTTAGGCGATAACAAAATTTTAGATATCGCTAAATTTGCAGAAGATAATAAGATTACAATCGGTGCTATAAAGAGTGAAGCATTTAAGGGCAATGATAAAATAAATGGAATTATTGTTCCAACTACAGTTACCGAAATAGGTGAAAGTGCTTTTGCCGGTATGCCAAACTTAAAAGAATTGACGGTTCCGTTTATCGGAAAGAATAAAAATGCAGATGCAAAAATTTCATCAACGGGTGCCAGTGAAAATAAATCCGTTGACAGAGAAAGAACGATCTTTTATTGGTTTGACACAACGGAATTTGACGAAGGCGCACAAATCACAACGAAGTATAATTCTTCAGCTTCGGAAACAACGTATTATCTTCCAAGAAATTTCAAGTCGCTTACAATAAATGCGTTAGAAGATTATAAAATTCCTGCTTATGCATGTTACGGAAACGTCCTTTTAGAAACGGTTAAATTAACAAACGTTTCAGAACTCGGTGAATATTCTTTTTATAATTGCAGAAACCTTGATAAGTTAGAAGGGTTTGATTTTAGTGGATTAACCAACGAAATTGAAAATACAAAACTTGCTAAATAAAAAGTTAAAAAACAAAATAAAAAGAGCAGTGCTTTGTCGCTCTTCCCGTAGGGAATTGCGACAACTAAATAAATCCGTAAGCGGATTTGTTATATTGCTTCGCAGTGATATTGCATATCGGCAGTGAAATTCGCCTTTCGGCGAGTTGTGAATTTATTTAATATAACTTTGCGAGAAAATCTTTCTCTAATAGAAAATATAAGAACCTGCCAAAGGCAGGACCTTGAATTTCTCGCAAAATAAAACGCAAAACGAGTTTTGCATATCACTTTTAACCACAGAGTTAAAAATATAACTATTATATCTTTTGTGGACAAGAAAAGCCCACTATATTTCGCAAATGCGAAGTATAGTGGGCTATACTTTTTAATAAGTTTATTTTCCCTATGAGAAGACACCTTTTGCACTGCTCTTTAAGTTTTAAAAAATATTATTTTTCTAATTCGTATTGTAAAGCACCAAGTAAGATATACGAACCGTCATAAGAAGTTAGTGGAGAAATGTATTTAACCATTTCATACGACTTATCTGTTTTGCTTAAGAACACAATTTGTGATCTACCTGTGTCGCCACCAAAGCAACCGCTTGTTTCAGGTGTTAAAACAAACGATTCTATTTTAACATCATCTTTTATTTCATAACAAGAAATACTTAACGATTTAGATTTTTCGTATGATGGGCTAACAACCTCTATTGACTTTGCCGAACCTTTTTCAACGTTATAATTTTCAAGAGCAAATAAAAGCGTTGTATTATCAATAACCGTTCCTTTATCGTAATCGTATTCAGCCGTTTGCTTTTCAGGTTCACCATCGTTTAACGAATAACTTCTGTTTATCTTATAACTGTCAATATCGTAAATGGTTTCGTCCATACCCTTAAGCTTTGTTAATTGAAGTTTATCGTTTTCATATCCGAGATAGGAAACACTACTTTCCGTTATGCTATATAAAGGCATCAATTTTTGGCCGAAGAAATATGTTTTCGTTTTAATATAATCTTGATGAACTTTATCACTTTGTTTTGCGTATTTTACGTTGAGATTGAGTTCCGTTTCATATACGAATATATTATCACCGACAAGCAAATTTCTAAATTCTTTACTTATTTTGCTTTCAACATCGGCATTGTTTTTACAAATTGAATAAGAAACAACGTAGCTTCCCGTTATATCTATTTCGCCGTAAGTTTCCATTGCACTGTTTGTATAGGTGAAGTCAACTGTTCCGTCGTTATAAGCCGTGTTCATTTTAACGGTATAAGTTTTTGTTGCCGTTGAATCAGGTGTTAACCAAAGCGTGTCAAATTCCAAAAGTGGCAAGTCGTTACAACTACAGCCGGAAAAGAGAACTATACATATAACTAATAAACATACAATAATTTTTTTCATAATATCTCCAAATACATAAATATAATAACATAATAATTAAAAAATGTAAAACACAAAAAAGAAAAATACTTTAAAAGGGACAAAAACTATGATAAAATAAAAATATGATAAACAAAATGGATTTAATAGTAACCAATTCTTACTATAACGTTTTTAATATTCTTAAAAGCAAATTAAAGGAAAGGAACAATAATTTAGAAGATTCTTCTTTAATCTTCTGTGAAGAAAAGATTTCACTTTTAGCCGAAAGTGCGCTTTGCGATGCTCTAACGGGGAGTTTTTCTTCGCAGGTCTTTTCTTTTGGAAATTATACAAGGTTAAAGATGAAAGAAGAAAACGTGCTTTCAAAAGAAGGCTCCATAATGGCTATAACAAGGCTGTTAAAGGAAACGGATTTAAATTGTTTTTCAGCCGTTAAAAGAAATTTGGCATCTTCAATGTATAATTTGATAGTTCAACTTAAGAGCTCAAAAATTGAAGAAAAGGATATAATAGAAGCCGTTTCCAAAACCGAAGGGATATTAAAGAATAAACTTATTGATATAAAAGAAATCTATAAAAGCTATCAAAAATTTATAGACGAAGAAAATTATTTTGATCAAAGTTCTGTTTTATCACTTCTTCCCAATATTATTGAAAATGACGAAGGTATAAAGAATACTGATGTTTTTTTAATAGGGTATTCTTCTTTAACAAGGCAATCGTTAAACGCAATAAGTGCGTTATTAAAAAACGCAAAGTCGGTTACTGCTATAATAACGGGGGGTGAAAACACTTTTGCCTTCGTTAACGAAGTGGAAGACGCTTTAATTAAAGAGTGTGCAAAACTGAAGATAAAGGTGGAAAGAAAAGAAGAGTTTTCCGCATATAGTAAAGAAAATCAAATGATATGCTCTTCGCTTTTTAATCCTATATCTTTTAACGGAAAAGAAAAAACTGATACCGATAAAATATATTATATAAAGGCATCGGACAGTTTAGAAGAATTCTACAAGGTTGGAACCTTAATCAAAAAAATGGTTATGGAAAGGGGATATAAATATTGTGATTTTACAATAGCCGTTAACGATAGCGAAAAGATTAAATACGTTGCGGAAGACATGTTTAACGAACTTGAAATACCGTATTTTTTGGACGTTAAGAAAAACGGAAGCGATACAGCATTAGTTAAACTTATTCTTTCCTATATAGAAGTATTAAGGCACAATTTTGAAAGGGATAGAGTTTGTGAATTTATAAGCAACCCTTTGTTTATTGCCGATTTGGATATTAGCGATAAATTTATAAACTATCTTATAAAATACAATATAAATTATAATAGATTTAAAGAGCCGTTTACTTTTTGTGAAGGAAGCGAAGACTTAACTTTGTTTAACGGAATCAGAGAAAAGTTAGTTGACGTTTGTGCTAAATTTAACGTAAGAGAAATGCTTGATAAATTAGACGTTTATAATAGGCAAAGCGTTTTAACCGATAAGTTAAACGACTTGGGATATACCGAAGAAGCATCAATCAATTCTCAAATTTACGATGCGGTTATCGCTATATTAAACGATATAGATAAACTTATCGGGGCAAAGATTTCTGTTTTAGAGTTTAAGGAAATATTTTTAAACGGAATAACCGCACTTAAACTTTCAATCTTGCCACAACATAAAGACGGCGTGTTTGTAGGTGAGTATAAAGAGGCCGGTGTTTTAGAAAATAAGTTTTTCTTTGCGTTAGAATTAAACAGTGACGTTCCGAATTTAAAAAACGACGTATCAATTTTATCCGATAACGATATTGAATCACTGGAGAATATTAAAGTTTTAATAGAACCGAAAATCAGAATTATAAATCATAGAAGCAGGGAAAACGTTACTATGGTTCTTTCCGCCTTTTCAAAGGGTTTGTTTTTATGTTGTCCTAACGTAGACGCAAGCGGAAAGCAGAACGTTAAAAGTGAAGTTTTTACGTATTTGGATAATATTTTCAATATTCGCCCGATAGAGATCGTTGATAATTATTTAACGTTAAAACAAAGCATAAATTCTTTTGCTAAAGGCGTTTCAAATTATATCGGCGGAACGGCTAACGATTTTAATAGTGAAAGCAACTTTTATTATGCTGTAAAGCCAAACGATACGATAGAAAGAATACTAAATAAGGCAAACAGAAAAATTGCAGATTATAAATTAACGGGCCGTTCTTTGATAGGCGGTTATTCTTCGGCATCAATGTTGGAAGACTACGCTTCTTGCCCGTATAAAGCCTTTTTGGAAAGGGTGTTAAACGTTAAAGATAGAGAAAGCGGAGAAGTTTCTTCTTCACAAACAGGCTTGTTTTTACACGAGATTTTTAAGTGTTACGTTGAAAATTTAGATAAGGTTTTTGATAGAGAATCTTCTGATAAATTAGTTTTGGAGATTTTTGAAAAGTTAACTAAAAAAACAGATTATGCAAAATTCTTAAATGATAAAAAGAGTGTGGTTTATTTAAACAGAACGAAAGAAGAAGCAAAAAAATTCTGCTATAAAATTTATAAGCAGTTTGAAGTATCTTCGTTTAAACCGAAATATTTGGAAAAGGATTTTAACGATTCACCCGAAAGTTTGCCACCGGTTGAATTACTTGGGGGCAAGGTTAAACTTTGCGGAACAATAGACAGAGTTGACGAGTGTGGCGACTATATTAGAGTTGTTGACTATAAGACGGGCAATATGGACGATTCTAAAAGCGCATTATTTACCGGTAGAAAACTTCAACTGTATTTATATTCAAAAGTATTAAATAAAGATATTGCCGGTGTATACTATATGCCTATAGCAAACGATTTTGACGGTGAATATAAAAAGATGCTTTTCGGTGATTCGCTTTTAGATAAAGCAGTTTTGGAAAAACAAGATAAAGACTACGAAAAAGGCGTCAATAATATTTTAAAGGTTAAAGTTACAAAAGAAGGAAAGATTTCTTCTGCACTGCCTAAAGAAGATTTATCTTGCGTTTCAGAGTATGCTATAAAGATTTCCGAAAACCTTGCAGAGAATATGAAAGAGGGATTTATTCCGGCTTCACCGTATATAGAAGACGATGAGCACGGCGTTTGTTCTTACTGCTCGTTTAAGGGTATGTGCGCCGATCATTTTACAAGAGAGAGAGTAGTAAATAAAGTTGATGAATCTACTATTATTGGGGCAATTAAAGGAGAAGGAGGCGAAGAAAATGAATAGAACTGCAAGCCAACAAGAAATCATTGATTTTGACGGCGGTAATATTTTAGTTTCGGCTTCCGCCGGCTCCGGCAAAACGACGGTTATGATAGATAGACTTTGTAAACTTATTGAAGAAAGGAAAGCTTCAATAGAAAACGTTTTGGCGTTAACTTTTACAGATGCTTCTGCAATAGATATGAAAAACAAGTTGAGAAAGGCACTCGCAAAGTCTATCAACGAAGGGCACGTTGAACTTGCCTATGAACTTAATTTAATAGGGAACGCAGATATAACTACGATTGATGCTTTTTGTATGCGCCTTGTTAGAAAATATTTCTTTGAAGTTGGAATAAATAATGATTTTAAAGTTATTGAACCTCTCCTTAACGAAGAGTATAAAAAAATTGCAATAGAAAACGTTTTCAACAAATGTTACGAAGAAGGCGGTGAGTTTACATATTATCTTGATATATTTGCGAATAAAAGAAGCGATAAAAATCTTCGTGATATAGTTTTAAGTTTTTATAACGTGGTTTCAACGGAGAAAGATTATTTAGAAGCAGTTGAAAAATACGAATCTTCAACGTTTTCGCAAATATATGAAATATTTAACGAGTATATCTTAAAAGTTTTTGTCGACTACAAAGAACAATTTATAGTTTTAGAGCAAGAATTCAAAGAAAAAGAATACAAAGAAGGGCTTGAAATAGTTTGCGTTATATTAGCAATAATTGACGATTACTTAAATAAAAAAGACGGATATAATTTGGGTTTAATAAAACTTCCTTCCCTTCCTCGTGACAAGAAAGGAGAAGAGAATCCTTTTGCCGTTGAAAAGGATGAACTAAAAAACTTAAAAGACGAATTTAGTGAATTTATAAGAAACAACAAGGCCTTTTTATCAACTAAAGAAAATGATGAAAAGTTGTTTTTAGAGCGCAAAAAAACTTCTTCGTTTATATACGGCTTAACAAAAAAATTCATTGATGAATTTTCCAGATTGAAGCTGGAAGATAATTTCTTGGACTTTAACGATATAGAACATTATGCTATAAAAATTATAGATAACGAAAACATATTAAAAAGTCTTAAAGAAAAATACAAGTATGTTTTTATTGACGAGTATCAAGACGTCAACGCTACGCAAGAATACATTTTAACACGTCTTTCATCAAATAATCTCTTTATGGTTGGCGACGAAAAGCAAAGTATATATGGCTTTAGGGGGTGTGTTCCGGAGTTCTTTCAAAACAAATTTAAGGTTATGAAGGAAAGTGGCGAAAAGACGGTAGAGTTAAAAGAAAACTTCCGTTCGGCAAAAGCGGTTATTGACGGCGTTAACGAAGTGTTTTCTTATTGCATGACTATAGATAAATACGGGTTAAATTATAAAGACGATGCAAAGCTTGTTTTAAGCGATATTTACGGCGATAATTTCGGTGAAGCAAGATTAGATTTGTTTTTAAGTGGAAAAGAAGAAAAAGAAAGTGAAGAACCACGTATTTACGATATAAAAGAAGAAGCATTGAAAGAAGAAGTTACCGAAGACGATACGAACGTTTTAATGCTATACAACGTAATTAAAGAAGAGTTAGGCAAAGAGTATTTTGACGCTAAAGATAAAATACTAAAGAAGATAACACCAAAAGATATAGCAATACTTTGCAGGGCGAAATCAGGCAATGAAGTTAACGGGCTTATTAAAGGTTTAACAAATTTAGGCTTAAACATAACGTCAACGGCAGAAGAAAATATTTGCGAATATCCCGAAATTATTTCACTTCTAAATTTTTTGCGTTTAATAGACTGTTTTAATCAAAGTGTTCCGCTTGTTGACGTGTTAAAGAGCAACGTTATCGGGCTTTCTGAAGACGATCTTTTTGAAATTGTTGAAACGTTTAAGAAAAATTCCAAAGCAAAATCCGAAGGGAAAAACAGATTCACTTTTTACGATGCGTTTAGTTATTATATAGATAACGTAGAAAGCGAATTATCAAAAAAACTTAATTTATTTGTTGAATATATAAATAAGATACGTTTAGTTGCCTATTATAAGACGGCGGGTGAAATTTTACAGGAAGTTATTAACGATTATTCTTTGATTGCCTTTTATTATGCCGATAGGGACGGCGAAGCCAAGGTTAAAAGGATACAAAGGCTTATATCGTTTTGTAACGAAACGGCTTATTCTATAAAATCTCTTTTAAGGGCAAGCGAAAATAATAAAATCACTCTTCAAAAAGGTGGTAACGAAAATGCAATAAAATTTATAACGATGCATTCTTCAAAGGGGCTGGAATTCCCTGTCGTTATCGTTTGCAGATTGAATAAGCAATTTAACAAACAAGACGCGCGTGAAAAATTGATATTTGACAGAGAGTTCGGGCTTGCATCAAAGAATTTCAATATTGAAGAGAGAAAATCGGAAGAAGGCTTATTTAGAAAAGTTTTCAAAATCCGTTTGGATGAAAAGACCGAAAGAGAAGAAATGCGGTTGTTTTACGTTGCGCTAACCCGTGCTACCTATTCGCTTCATTTAGTTGCGAATATTGAAGAAGATACGAGAGCAACTGTCTATAAAGGTGCCAAAAAGCAATACGATTTTATTCCGAAAACGTTTAATACGAAAAACTGGACAATGGAAGAATTAAAAGGCACTAAAGTTTTAGAACAAAGAAAAGAAGTTATTTTAAGCCAATCAAACGAAGAAGAAATAAAAAAGATAAAAGAAAAACTTTCATTTAAGTATATAAATGCACCCGACGTAGATTTACCGCTAAAGAGCAACGTTACCGAAGCGAATAAAGTAAAGGTAGAAACGGTTAACGCCGTAACTCTCTTTAGTGACGGCGAAAATTCCAAAAAAGAGCAGGGAACGGTTGCCCATAGAATAATGCAATATTATGACTTTGAAAACGGTAATTTTGAAAGCCAAATTGAAAATATGATTGCAAAAAATATTCTTTCAAAAGAAGACTTAAAGACTATTTCGTTAGATAAAATTAAAAAAGTTGTAAACGGAAAAGTTTTGCAATCTATTAAGGGCAAAAAGTTATTTAGGGAAAAAGGGTTCATCGTTAAATTAAAGGCTAAAGATATTATTGATAGCGAGTCGGAAAGTGAAATTCTTCTTCAGGGCGTTATTGACCTTTTGGTTATAGGCGAAGACGGGGCTGAAATAATAGACTATAAATATTCAAGAAAGTCAGCGGAAAAACTTAAAGAAAGTTATTCTAAACAACTTGATTTATATGCTATGGCGGTTCAAAAGATTTTAAAAATAAAGGTAGTTAAAAAGAGTATAGTTTCGCTTTTGACGGGAGAAGAAACGATAATAGACTAAATAAGACAGCAATTATCAAATATATACATATTTCATCATATCGTTGATTTTATTATCGAAATGTGGTGTTATTATGATTTATGGATTGCTTAAACAAGTTAGAAGTTTATTTTTTGTTATTGGGTTTGTGAGTATTGTTTTTCTCACAAACCTTTTTGCTACTGTTTTTTGCATAAAGGGCGAAAAACAACACAAAACTATAAATATAAGAAGTTTTAAATTGAATACCGTTTTATATGCTTTTTTTGTTTTTTCTTTAACGGTCTTAAAATCACAATCAATAGAAAAAACCTTGGGCATTATTTCTTTTATCGTTCTATGTGATATTTCGTTTGATTTTTTATTTAAGTTTATTAAAAATAAACTTAAAATAATATTAACGGTAAAACAATTGCCACTTAAAAATTTCAAAACGGAGCCGTTTTTACCGAGTGAAAAAATTGTTTCATTAATAAAAACAAAGCCGATTCAAAATGAAGAAAAGGAAGATATTTTAAACATATCACACATAAAAGGAATAATAAAAAGGCTTAATTGTTTTTCTCTAACGAATATAGAAAAAAAACAGGTGAGTGAACTTTCGGCGTGTCTTCAACAGGTGGATAACGGAGTTAAAGATGAAAAAATCAAGCAAGAAATAAACGAAGGATTAAATGCACTTTTAAAAATAATGGCGAAGTATTCCATTTAAAAACTTTTTATTGACAAAGATATATCTTTGTTATATAATGTTATTGTATAAACTACATATATAGTAGTATTATATAAACTACTTGAGGTGGAAAATATGAAAAAGTTGATTTTATCTATTGTTTTATTGTCAATTTTATGTTTGGGCATGGCTTTTGTCGGCTGTGGCGGAACAGGTAGCTCTTCTGATGATGAAGGGGCAAAAACAACTTATACCGCAACGTTTATTGCTGACGGAGAAGTCGTTAAAAAAGTAGAGTTTGAAAAGGGTGCTAAATCTATTAAAGAACCTGCTGTTCCAAGTAAAGATTACTATTACGGGGAATGGAAAGATTATACTTTGGGCGAAAAGAATATTAAAATTTATGCAGAATATACGCCTATTGAATATGATATAAACTTCCTAAATGAAGACGAAACGGTTTATAAAGCAGATAAGTATACTATAGAAAGGAAGCCAACAGTTCCTTCAGTTCCTGAAAAAGCCGGATATACCGGTGTATGGGAAGAAATAAGTTATACTTATAATAAAAACACACCGGTAAAAATTAAACCTGTTTACACGGCAATTAGTGTAGATACGTTTACAGTGACGTTCTATGCAGAAGGCGTATTAGTAGATACTGTAGAATTTACGAAGGGTGCAACTTCAATAGAAGAACCTACAGTTCCAAGTAAAGATTACTATGAAGGCGCATGGGAAAGGTATACTTTAGGCGAATCAAATATAATCGTAAACGCAATTTATACAGCTATTGAATATGATATAAACTTCTTAAATGAAAACGAAACTATATACCTAGCAGAAAAGTATACTATTGATAATAAACCAACAGTTCCGGCTGTTCCTGAAAAAGAGGGATACACTGGTGTATGGGAAGAAATAACTTATACTTATAATAAAAACACACCGGTAAAAGTTAAACCTGTTTATACGCCAATTAGCGTAGATACTTTTACGGTAACGTTCTATGCAGAAGGCGTATTAGTAGATACTGTAGCATTTACGAAAGGTGCAACTTCAATAGAAGAACCTACAGTTCCAAGTAAAGATTACTACGAAGGCGCATGGGAAAGTTATACTTTAGGCGAATCAAATATAACCGTTAATGCAGAATATACAGCTATTGAATATGATATAAACTTCTTAAATGAAGACGAAACTATATACCTAGCAGAAAAGTATACTATTGATAATAAACCAACAGTTCCGGCTGTTCCTGAAAAAGAGGGATATACGGGTGCATGGGAAGAATTTGAATATACTTATGATAAAGATAATGCTGTAGAAGTTAAACCTGTTTACACGGCTATTAGTGGTGATGAGTTTACAGTAACGTTCTATGCAGAAGGCGTATTAGTAAAAACTGTAGAATTTACGAAGGGTGCAACTTCAGTAGAAGAACCTGCTGTTCCAAGTAAAGAACATTTTACGGGCGCATGGGAAAGCTATACGTTAGGTGAATCAAATATAAACGTTAATGTCGTTTATACGCCTATTGAATATACTTTGACGTTTAAGGTAGAAAATAATCAACTATGTCAAGTTAAATATGACGTTACTATGACGTCAATAACCGAACCTTCTTTAGCAGCAAGTTATCCTGATTATTACTGGCCTGATTATAAATTGAGCGATGGCGGAGATAGAGATATTTGTGCAGTTATGTATAGCATGATAACTATTACCTTTGTTAAGACTAAGATTTATAATAAAAACGGTAATGAAGAAAAATTAAGTTCTTACGTTCAAAATCAAATTCAAGTTCCTACACAAATAATAATTAAAGATAAATCACAAATAACGGTTGATGCAATAAGTGATTTTACTATTTATTATGAAAACGGTGGATCAAAAACATGCAAGCAATTAAAATGGGTTTATAAAGATGCCAGCGGTAATCTTCACGAAGTAAAGAGTGGAACATTTGATAAATCTAACTATGAGAACAGCACGGATATAACGCTCTACATGCAATATTCTGATACCGAAATTTGGACACCTAACTATTAATATAGAAACAAAAGTTACTGGAGAAGATCATGTTTTTTGACAAGATATTAAGGAAACTTAAAAGAAAAAGGAAGAGAAAACATTCTCACATAGGTATTATTGTCAATGAAGAAACTTTAATTGGCAAGTTAGAAGGTTACAACAGATTAAGAGATAATATTTTATATCTTAACTCTGATGGCAAAACAAAGGTTATCCAAATTGAATCTTCTGTTTCACACGAAGGGAAAACGACTGTCGCTTGTAATTTTGCCGTAACGTTAGGGCTTGCCGATAAAAAAGTGTGCGTTGTTGATTTGGACTTTAGAAAGCCGAAAGTTTACAGCACTTTTAAGATAAGCAACGAAAACGGTATTGCAGATTATATGATGGGCACGGCTAGTAAGGAAGACGTTATTAAACATACGCAATATAAAAACGTTGACGTAATAACCCGTGGCTCAAAAGTATATACTTCTACAGTAATTTTGCTTTCTGAAAAGTTTAAGAGTTTTATTGCAGAACTTAAGAACGAATATGATTACGTTATTTTAGATTGCCCACCGGTAATGCTTGTTTCGGATTATATACATATTTTGCAAGTTTCCGACGGGGTATTATTCTTGGTTGCTTATGGAACGACGACAAAAGGCCAAGTTACAGATGCTATAAATGCATTAAAGAATAATAATGCTAATATTTTGGGAACAGTATTTTCAATGTATGATAGAAGAAGAGTTTTCAAAGGAGGATCGTCTTACTATTATAACAAAGGCTATTATGGCTACTATTATTACAGCAAGGATAGCGAAGTTGATGAGCCGAAAGTAACAAAAAAATAAGGATAAAACATGATAGATATTCACGCTCACTATATTCAAAATGTTGATGACGGTAGTGAGAGTTTGGAAAACTCAATATCAATGATTGAAGAGGCTCTAGAAAATGGAGTTACAGATATTATTTGCACGCCACATTATAGAGAAAATTTCAAGTTGCCTTATTTAGAAGTAAACAAGAAATTTGAAGAATTAAAAAAAGCAATAAAAGAAAAAAATATCAACGTGAATTTATATTTGGGTAGAGAAGTTTATTGTGAAAAGGGCGTAAAGAATTTGCTTTTATCAGATAACTTTTCAATGAATAATACAAAATACGTTTTGATTGAATTTTCTTCCTATAATTCAGACGATATGGAACAAATTGTTTATGAGTTGAATCTAAAAGGCTTTATTCCTATCGTTGCTCACATAGAAAGATATTGCAACGTTTCTATTGACGATGCAATAGACGTTAAGGATGCCGGTGGCTTAATTCAAATAAACGCCTCTTCTTTATTCGGAAAAGATAAAAAATATTTCAAGAAAAAAGTCAAAGCTTTGTTAAGAGAAAATTTAGTTGACTTTGTTGCGAGTGACGTTCACGAAGATAGAATTAACCATATGAAAGAAGCTTATTTATACGTTTCAAAGAAATGCGGCAAAGAATATGCAAACTTGATTTTTAACGAAAATGCAAAAAAGATAATAGAAAGTTAGGCAAGTGCCTAACTTTTTTTATGGAGATATATGGAAAGAATTATCGTTGCTATCGGCGGTGGAGAAATTAAAAATAAAACCACGCTTAAAATTGATGAATACGTTGCTACATTAATTAAAAAACATGCAGCCGAAAAACGGGGATATGCGTTGTTTTTGGGCACTGCTTCACACGACAGTATGCCATACTATAATAGTTTCAGAAAGACGTATACGTCCGTTTTTGACATTAAGGCTGACGTGGGCTTAATTGTCTACGGTGAAATGGATTTAGAGAAAATAAAGGCTAAAATCAACCTTGCGGACTGTATTTATATAGGTGGCGGAAACACTATCTATATGCTTGAAAAATGGAAGGAAAGCGGGCTTTACGATTTAATACTACAAGCATATAAAGATGGTAAAATTATTTGTGGGCTTTCTGCCGGAGCAATATGTTGGTTTACAAAAATGTTTACCGATAGTTATAGCACGGAATATGCGTTAGAAGACGGCATAGGAGTGATAAACGGAACTATTTGTCCACACTTTAACGAGAGAAAAGAAGAATTTATCAATGCAATAAAAAAAGCCGGTATCAAAACGGCTTACGGGGTAGAAAACGATTGTGCCGTGGTTTTTAAAAACGAAACTTTTGATAGTATTGTTTCGTCAGGCGGAAAAGCATACATAATTAAAAATGAAGATAATATAACGATAGAAGAGATAAAATGAACAAGATAAATTATGATAGGGAACTTCAAAATTTAATAAATGAAAACGTTAAAACAAACATCAAGCCTAAACTTTTGTTGCACAGTTGTTGTGCGCCTTGCAGTTCAACTTGCATTGAAAGGCTAAAAGACGGGTTTGATTTAACTGTGTATTATTATAATCCTAATTTAGATTGTGATGGCGAGTTTATTAAAAGGGCAAACGAACAAATGCGCCTTTGCGATAATTTGAATATTAAATACGTTATTGAAGAATATGGAAGCGAAGCCTTTAATAGCGCAGTAGCTGGACTTGAAAAAGAGACGGAAGGCGGAAGCCGTTGTGCTGTTTGCTTTAATTTAAGGTTAAGTAAAACGGCTGAAAAAGCAAAAGAAGAAGGTTTTGAATATTTTGCAACGACCTTAACTTTAAGTCCGTTAAAAAATGCGGAAAAGATAAATGAGATAGGAAAGGAGATTGAAGAAAAATTCGGAGTAAAGTATTTACCGACGGATTTTAAAAAGAACGGCGGATATTTAAGAAGCATAGAGCTTTCAAAAGAATACGGCCTATATCGCCAGTCATATTGCGGTTGCAAGTATTCTAAAAGATAATTAAAGTATATTTTCTATTCTTAAAGAAAAGGTTTTTGGGATTTCTTTAGATAGTTCTAAAAGCACTTCTATTTTAGAAATTGCGTCCGTCCATTTTTTATCTTTGACAAGTTTAACCGACTCCGAAACCCATAAATCAATTTCTTTTATTTCGTTATGCGGGATAAAAATATGAAGGTATTTTTTCTTGTCTTTCCAATTATCTCTAACGGCAATAACGTCGGCTTCCGTTGCGCTTTCGTTCTCGGTTTTTTCATATAAAACGGTAAGCACTTCGTTAAACTCGTTAAACTGACGGTGGATAAAGTTGCTTTCGTATATAACACCAAACATAATAACGACCAAAACACACAGTATTGAAATTGTTGATTTTACCATTGTTTTTCTCCGTTAAGTTTGATATTGAATATATCAAACTTTTTTCTTTTTTGCTTTAGATATACCTTTCCGTTTCCGTCTATAGTCATAACTTCTATGTCTTTAATAGTGCAATTTTTTGATATAAAAAACTGCTTTAATTTTTCCAAACTGATGCCCGTTTCTATTAAGTTATCGTTTATTTGTTTTCCGTCCGAAACCAAAATAACGGGCAAGGAATTACTTTTAACGCTTGTGTTTTCAAGTGCCGAAAGTTTGCCGTTAGATTCAAAAATGGCATAGTCAAGTTGGTCAAAAGAAAAATATCCCAAAGCACGCATTGATTCTATAAGGTCTTCTACGCCTAGGTTGTTCCTTTTTAATTCTTTAAGGTTTATTCCGTTTTTGTCTATAACTATGCTCGGTTTTCCTGATATGATTTTTTTGAATTTGCTTCCAAAAGACTCTATAATAGAGAGTAGTTGGTGCAAAATAAACAATTCTAAAATTGAAATAATTCCGTAAGTTAACGGAATAGAAACGTCGCTCATAGGGACACATGCTAAATCGGCAATAATCAAAGTTATGATAAATTCATAAGGTTGCATTTCTCCGATTTGGCGTTTACCCATTAAACGCATTATAACGAATAATGCCGTAAATATTATAAACGTTCTAACAACAGTAACAGCCATAGTAGTAGTATGACGATTTATCTTGTTTTTATGCTAGTTTGTTGACATGCTTCGTTTAATTATGATATTATTTATCCGTAGAGTAATGGAGATGCGTTAAGTGTTGCAAAACGGGATGTTGTTTGCAAACGAAAAGGGAATCCTTGCGGTATCTTCGTGCGTCCGCTATATTTGGTTATCCATACTATAACGGTCTCTCTATAAAGGAGAGATTTTTTTATGCAAAATTTTCTTAAAGTTGCGCCGTTTGATTTTAGTGGTATTTTCGGCAACATTGAAAAAAATTGGTATTATTACGTAATACTTGCGGTTATCTTTTTGTTTATAGTGCTTGCACTGTGTTTAATAAAAAAGAAAAGAAATAACTTAACCAACACGCAACAACTTGTTTACGTTGCGCTTTGCTCGGCACTTTGTTTTCTTGCAAATTATTTTTCTATTCAGATTAGTGACGTTATTCAAATATCGTTCGTTGCTTTAGCCGGGTTTATTGCAGGGGTTTTACTTGGTGCTCCTTTAGGATTTATCGCTTCTTTTCTCGGCGATCTTTTATGTGGAATTATTAAGCCGTTCGGGGCGTATAACCCTATAATAGGAATAGGTAGCGGGTTGTTCGGGTTGATTCCCGGTGTTATATTTTCTTTTACAAAAGGCAATAAATATTTTAAGGTGGTTTTATCAGCCGTATTAACTTTTGTTTGTTGCACTTTTTTTGTCAACACTTTGGGGCTTTCGTTAATGTATTCAATGACGTTTGAGAGTTTATGGGTTTTGCTTCCGTATAAACTTATAACAGCGGTTGTAAATTGCTTGCTTTCAATTTTGGTTTTGGTAATGTTGATAAAGATTTTGCCGAAAGATAAGTTTAAAATTTGCGAGGGAAATAAAGATGACGGTTAAATTGAATCCTGATAAAGAAGCCGTTAAACTTGTTCAAGAAGGCTTAAAGAAAACGGGCGGATATTGCCCGTGTCGCCGTGAAAGGACGGAAGATTATAAATGTATGTGTAAAGAATTCAGAGAGCAAATTGCCGATCCCGAATTTGAAGGATTTTGTCATTGTATGCTCTACTATAAATCAAAATAAAATGGTTAAAGATTTAGGCAACAGCACGCTGTTGCCTTTTCTTTTTCTTGTTTAGAAACGGGAAAAGAAGTTTAATTTCACTGACGGAAACAAGGTTAAAAGCAATAAACATTAAAGCATTAAACGGTAGAATAACGGCAGTGCAAATTATAAAGGAAACAAGTGTTCCAAGCTTAAATAAAATCATCTTTTCCAGCATTAATCCTATTAAAACAGAAGGCAACTGAATTGCAAGTGATTTAAGCGCAAAAGTATATATTTTAGGCTTAAAACAGCAACTTTTTCTTATTAAAAAAACGTTCAAAACAGACGTTAAACCGTATACGAACACGAATCCTACAACAAGCGAATATATTCCTAAATATTTCGGCAAAAACCAAATTGATAAAAGCATAAATACGGCAGAAATCAAAAAGAAGAACAGTGTGTATTTTTCTTTACCCATAGAATTTAATATGCTTGTTGAAATGTTTGATAGCCCTATAAAAAACAGCAAAAACGAAGATACTGTTAAATATTCGCCACACTTTTCACTTCCGAAAATAATTATTCCTATTTCTTCACCGCAAACGAAAAACAACGGTAAAAACAGGCAAGATAAAAAGGTTGCAAATTTAAAAGAAATCTCTATGTTTTTTTGCAATTTTTTATCGTCTTTTTTATAAAAATCTTCACTTATTTGTGGAATTAAAACCAAAGTGAACGAACTGATTAAAGCCGTTGGTGCGAATAAAATAGGTATTGCTTGCCCGACAGATGCCCCGAACATACTCATCGCTTCCGACGAAGAAAATCCCGATGCAATTAATCTTATGGGCAGTATAATTGATATTAAAGAAGATATAAGGGAGTTTGAAGTTCGCATTGCCGTTACCGGTGCGGAAGATTTTATCAAAGGAAGTAATTCACCATTTGGATTAACTATTCTGTTCTTTCTGTAAAAGAAAACAAATATGGCGATAGAAAAAGAAACGATAAAAGAAAGAGTTACCGCAAGTGAAGCGTATTTTGCCCCTTTAAAAATATCGTCCGTTTTGCTTATTAAAAAAATGCCTATAATAATCATTGCAATTTCTTCAATAAGTTCTATGATGCTGTATGGAAGAAAGTCTTTTTTACCCCAAAAAACACCACGCAAAACAGAATAAACCGAAGTAAAAACAAGGCCTGGCAAAAGTATATAAAATAAAGTTTTAGATCTATCGTCAGAAAAGGCAAAAGACAGCGTGTTTCTAAAACAAAACAGAAAAATACATACGGGAAGTGTTGTAAAAAAAGTTAAAAGTAATCCGGCAGAGATTACTTTTTTTTCGCTGTTAGGGTTTTTTTCTGCTTGATATTTCGTCATAAGCCTTGAAACCGTTATTGGCGTTCCCGAACAGCAAACTGTTAAAATCAAGGCAAAAATGGATATTGCAATTTGATATAATCCAATACCTTCGCTTCCTATTTTATAGGATAAGAAAATTCTATATAAAAAACCTAAAAATTTTTCGCATATTCCAAAAACGGTAACCAGCGCAACGGTTTTAAAAAAATTGTTCAAAATCACACCTTCGCTTATATTTTATTTCTATTAAAAAAGTTTAGAAATTATGCTTAATTAAATTATACAAAATAAAAAAAATGTAGATTTATCTATAAGAATATTAGGTTTCTTTTAATATGAAATAATAATATTTATATATATTTATAAATTAATTTATTTACATTACTTTTTTTTTATGTTATAATCAAAATACTATAAGCAAAATTATCGCTAAAGAGGGATATTATGAAAATCGCTGTTTCAGTTGAATCGTCAAATGACCTTGGAAAAGAGTTGTTAAATAAATATGACGTTAAGGTTATACCGTATACGATTATTCTTGACGGAACGGAATATAAAGACGGTGATATAACTACAGAAGAAATTTTTAAGTTTGTTGATGAAAAAAAGTTATTGCCGAAAACTACGGCTTTAAATGAATTTGAATATGGTGAATGGTTTTCTTCACTTTTAAAAGATTATGATGCAGTAGTTCATATTGCACTATCAAGCGGAATCACGTCTTCTTGCTCTCATGCAGAAAATGCCGCAAAGAATTTACAGAACGTTTACGTTGTTGACAGTATGTCGCTTTCAACGGGGATTGGTTTACTTGCAATTCACGCAAGGGAACTTGCCGATCAAGGTAAAACCGGTAGTGAGATTAAAGAAATTTTAGATAAAAGAAAGCAATCTCTTCAAGTTAGTTTCGTTATTGAAAGGCTTGATTTTTTGTTTAAGGGCGGAAGGTGTAACAGTTTGCAACTTCTGGGCGCAAATATTTTTAAGATTAGGCCGAAGATTATTTTGAAAGACGGTAAGATGATCATGGATAAAAAGTATCGTGGAACGATGGGCAACGTTATAGAATCTTACGGAAAAGATCTTGCGTCTACGTGCACTCCTGATTTAGATAAGTGTTTTATCACTTATTCTACCGCAACAAACGATATGCTTGAAAAGGCTAGAGAAGTGGTTGCTTTTATGGGATTTAAAAACGTTTATGAAACTTCAACAGGTGCAACGATAGCAAGCCATTGCGGTGCGAACACAATGGGCATATTATTTTTTAACGATGGGGAATAAGGTTACGTTATGAGTAAGAAAAGTTTTTTCGTTTTAATGTTGGTTGATTTAGTTTCTATATTTATTGCCTGGATGGTTCCTTTTTTTGTTTTGGGCAAAGGGTTTACCGATCCGTTCGTTGCAACGTATCCTTTTTTTATTGTTGAAATCGTTTTGGCTATAGGAACCTTTTGGATATTTGGGACTTATAATCTCATAAGTAAGTATACAGGCCTTGCAGAAATGCTTCGTATTATAGCCGCCGTTATCGTTGTGGTTGTTTATGACGTTGTTGTGGCAATAATTCCTTCAATAGAATATTGTGATTTCCCTTGGGTAGTTTTATCGGCAATGTTTTTGTTTGCAACTACGGTAATTATAAGATTCTATAAAAGATTCTATGCGTATTTTCTTGATTCGTCAAAGTTTAAAAGTCATAGCGGTATAAGAGTTATGATAGTTGGTGCAGGCGATGCCGGTGCAACTTTGGTTAGAGAAATCAAAACGTCTGATAAACTTAATTTTATTCCTATTTGCTTTGTAGACGATGATGAGAAAAAACAATTTCAACTTATAAACGGTGTTGAAGTTTTAGGGAAAACAGAAGATATTGAAAAACTTGCCAGAAAATTAGATATAGAAGAAATATTCGTTGCAATTCCAACAATTTCTAAAGAAAATAAAAAAGCTATTTTAGGTCATTGCCAAAATACTCATTGTAAGGTTTTGATGCTTCCGGGTATGTATCAATTTGTAAACGAACAAATTTCCGTTTCAAAACTTAAGCAAGTCAGTATTCAAGACCTTTTAGGCAGAGAGCAAGTAAACGTTAATATTGACGAAATACTCGGATATATTCAAGATAAGATCGTTATGGTTACCGGTGGCGGTGGCTCTATTGGTAGCGAACTTTGCCGTCAAATTGCAAAGCACGATCCAAAACAACTTATCATTATTGATATTTATGAAAACAATGCTTATGATATTCAACAAGAATTGTTAAGGCACTATCCAAAACTAAACCTTCTTGTTTTAATTGCAAGTGTCAGAGACAGTAGAAGAGTAAACAGTATTTTTGAAACGTATCGTCCTGAAATCGTTTTCCATGCAGCAGCACATAAACACGTTCCTTTAATGGAAGTCAGCCCTAACGAAGCCGTTAAAAATAACGTTAGCGGAACACTTAAGGTTGCAAGGGCTGCCGATAAGTTTGGCGTTAAAAGGTTTGTTATGATAAGCACGGATAAGGCTGTTAACCCAACAAACATAATGGGTGCAACAAAGCGTATTTGCGAAATGATTATTCAAACGTTAAATAAACATAGTAAAACGGAATTCGTTGCCGTTAGATTCGGTAACGTTTTAGGCTCAAACGGTTCGGTTATCCCGCTGTTTAGAAAACAAATTGAAGAAGGTGGCCCAGTTACCGTTACCGATAAAAATATCGTTAGATACTTTATGACTATTCCTGAAGCAGTAAGCCTTGTGCTTCAAGCAGGTGCTTATGCTAAAGGTGGCGAGATTTTCGTTCTTGATATGGGTGAACCGGTTAAGATTTACGACCTTGCAATAAATATGATAAAGCTTTCCGGGTTAAAGCCGTTTGAAGATATTGATATAAAAATAACGGGGCTTCGTCCGGGCGAAAAACTTTATGAAGAAAGACTGATGGCTGAAGAAGGACTTCAAAAGACGGAAAACCAAATGATTTCTATATGTAAACCTTTGGAAATTGATGAAGAAATGTTATTTGATAAATTGCAACAACTTTATGACGAGGCTTATAACGAAACCGACGAAATGAAACAAATGGTTCACGACTTGGTCCCAACTTACAAAATTGACCAAAGAAAAGATATATAAGAAAGGTAAATCACATGTATAAATTTTTTAAAAGAACCATAGATATTTTCGCATCTTTTATTTTTATTATCGCTTTATTGCCTTTACTAATCATTATTGCATTACTTGTAAAAATAACTTCAAAAGGTCCTGTTTTTTTCAAACAAGACAGAATAGGCAAAAACGGTAAGGTTTATAAAATGTATAAATTCCGTTCAATGTGTGTTGGCGCAGAGCAAATGGAAGGTGGCGTTTATTGCACTAAAGAAGATAAGCGGGTAACTAAAATAGGTAAAATTATTAGAGCAACTTCATTGGATGAATTGCCACAATTATTAAATATTTTTAAGGGCGATATGTCTTTTATAGGTCCAAGGCCTGTTTTAACTTATCACCCATGGACGTTTGATAAATATACCGAAGAACAAAAAAAGATGTTTAACGTTCGCCCGGGATTGACGGGATGGGCACAAGTTAACGGAAGAAAAACAGTAGAGTGGGGAAAGCGCATAGAACTTAACGTTTATTACGTTGAACATTTATCTTTTTGGTTTGATATAAAAATTATATTTAAAACTATTGCCTGTATTTTTTCAAGAAAAGATAATTTGAATACTGAAAAAACAAATAAAGAAGAAAAAAATAATTAGTGATAAATTGTAGGTGGAAAAATGTTGAAATTAATGTATATTACAAACAATCCAAGGGTTGCAAAAATTGCTGATAAAGCAGGCGTTGACAGAATATTTGTTGATATGGAATATATCGGTAAAGACGATAGGCAAAGCGGGCTTAATTCCGTTAAGAACAAGCATACGCTTAAAGACGTTAAAAAAGTTAAAGCCCGTTTAAGAAAAGCAGAACTTCTTGTTCGTATTAATCCTATTCACGACGAAACGGATTTATATTCATCAACAGAA
>JAZLMT010000023.1:0-6902 GCA_045598745.1 Christensenellaceae bacterium | reverse complement strand
TAAAATAAAAGGGTAAATAAATTTTTTGGAGTTGCTATGAAAAAATTAGTTAAAATTGCAATAAGCCTTTGCTTATGCGTAGCATGTGTATTTTCAGTATTGTCGTTCTCTGCTTGCGGAGAGTCTGATTTAGTTGATGTTGTTGTTACTGTTAATATCAATGGTGAAAATAAAGAGTTAAATATTACACTTGATAAAGAATCTGCACCAAAAACAGTTGAACATATAACAAAGCTTATAGAAAGCGGTTATTATAAAGATGCTTTTTTCTATACAATGGACGGTTCGTCTTACAACAACCAAATTATGTTTGGTGATTTAAAGTTTGATATTGGTGAAATCGTTCAAATGAAAGATGGCGATAAACTTCCTAATACCGTTATAGGTGAATTTGAAAACGGTGCTATAAAGGGTTCGGAATTGAAAAACGTTGAAGGTTCAATCGGCCTTTGGAGAACTTGGGTAAGCGCATATACTAATTCAAGTGCAAACGATAGCGGTAGAGCAACACTCTATATGCCTACGGGAACAATAGAAAGTTACGACGGATATTTCTGTGTTTTCGGTTCTTTTGATTTGGCTGACGAAAACGTTAAGGCTGTTTGGAACGCTATCATTGACGCAGTAAAAACAACCGAAGACGATAAGTTTGAAAACTATACTATCTACTATACAAAAGAAAGTAAAGAATTCAAAGCTGTTAAAACTTCAGATTATAAATCAACAAATGCATACGTTCCGGAAAGTTACGAATATCAAGAGTTAAAGGCTTATAAGATTAAAGTTCCTGTTATCAATAAGTCAACAGAAAAAACTGTTGATGCAGGTGTTAAAATTTCAAGCATTAAAATTGCTGACTAATTAAAGATAGAGTTATACCACTGATTCGTTACGGTCAGTGGTATTTTATTTAAATATAAAAATTAAAAAGGGGAAAATATGGCAATAAAAAAAATGTATTTTGATCACGCATCAACAACACCGGTAGATAGTGAAGTTCTAAATAAGATGTTGCCGTATTTTACCGAAATTTACGGTAACCCGAACAGTCAGCACCAATTCGGAAGAAAGGCCGTTTCTGCACTTGATAAGGCAAGGGACGATATAAGTTCGGTTTTAAATTGTAAACCTAACGAAGTTTATTTTACTTCCGGAGGGACGGAAGGGGATAATTGGGCCTTAAAGGGAATAGTAAGTGCAAACAAAAATAAATGCAATCATATTATAATAAGCGCAATAGAACATGCGGGCATGATAGAAAGTGCTAAAGCTCTTATAAAAGAAGGTATTAAGGTTGATTTTGTTAAGGTTGATAAAAACGGAATAGTTGACATAAACAACCTTAAAGCACTTTTGAAAGAAAAAACTTTGCTTGTCGGTATTATGATGGCAAATAACGAAGTTGGTTCTATACAGCCTATAAAAGAAATTGCAAAAATCGTTCATGAAAACAATGCTATAATGTTTACAGATGCTGTTCAAACGGCAGGCGTTTTGGATATTGACGTTCAAAAACTCGGGGTTGACGTTTTAACGTTAAGTTCACATAAAATATATGGCCCAAAAGGTGTAGGCGCAATTTATATAAAGAACGGAATTTTAATAGATTCACTTATATCGGGTGGCCATCAAGAGAGAGCAAAACGTGGCGGAACAACGAATATGTCAGGTGCTATCGGGTTATCCGTTGCGCTTAAAAATGCAGAAAACAACAGGCAAAAGAACTTTGAATACGTGTCGGCTTTAAGAGACAGATTTATTGAAAAAATAGAAAAAGAAATTCCTTGTGCTACGCTTAACGGTGATAGAGAAAAAAGGCTTCCGGCAAACGCTAACTTTACTTTTAACGGAATAAACGGTGAGGAGATGCTATACAATTTGGATATAGAAGGTGTTTGTGCGTCTTTGGGGTCTGCTTGTTCTTCGGGGTCCGTAGAGCCTTCACACGTTCTACTTGAAATGGGTAAAACAAAGGAAGAAGCAAAAAGTTCAATCCGTTTCACTTTCGGTAAAGATAATACTATAAAAGAAATAGATAAAGCCGTAGAAATAATTAAAAGCGTAACGGATAAATTATTAAACACAGAAGAACTTTTTAAGCTTGATAGTAAAAACGTAAAAGCGTAAAGTTAATTTGAATATTTGTTATTGACTTTATAGTAAAAAAGTAGTAAAATTATAAAAAACAAATACGGAGAATAATATGGGAGAAGTTAAATATTTTACAAGGCGTTCAGCATGGTATATGTTTAAGTATATTATGGTATGGATCGCAATAGTTTTAGATATAGCACTCGCAGTAATATTGTTGGGTTTTGAAAGTGACGTTGAAAACTTAATCGGTAACAAGCAAATATTTATGTTTATAGTTGTTGGCGTTGTTATCTTTACCTTGCTTGTTTATACGTTTGCATATTTTAAAGCAATTTCTGTTAAGTTCTATTTTTTTGATGACCATGTTGTTCAAAAAACAAAATTCTTTAGATCAATTGAAACAAGTTTTGCTTATCTCGGAATTATGGAAGTAAACGTTCATCAAGGTTTTTGGCAAAGAATTTTCCGAGTTGGTAATATAAAAATAGATTATTACGGGAGAGTGTCTTTAGATAATATTCCGTTTAATTGTATTGCTAAACCAAAAAAACTTAAAGACTTTGTAACAATGCAAATTACACGTAATATTGACGTTAAGAAGATTGTTGCTAACTAATTTCATAAACCCGTAAAAATTGCACATACTTTTCTTGACAGGAGGAAGTATGAACGAAAAGTTTTTATGTGGTGTTATCTTGGGAATGCTTGGCGGTGCAATTATCGTTAACAACTCTATCAAAGCAAAATCTTTGGTAGAAAAAGGGCAGGAACAAGTTGTAGAAAAAATCAGTAAAACGCTAAATAAAAAAAAGAAATAAAATTAAAGCCACGATTATCGTGGCTTTAATTTTGGTTATAAAGATAAATATAAAAGTTGTATTTTTTTTCTCTTTATGGTAAAATATTTTTGATGGAAAGATTTTTATGTTTAGATATAGGAGATAGGCGAATAGGAATTGCTGTTTCCGATCCTTTTAATACTTATGCTCTTCCCGTAGAGACTTATAACAGGGTATCACTCAAAAAAGATTTAACGGCGATAGAT
This sequence comes from Christensenellaceae bacterium, assembly GCA_045598745.1. GTDB lineage: Bacteria > Bacillota > Clostridia > Christensenellales > Borkfalkiaceae > UBA1259. Next base: position 3,763 of record JAZLMT010000023.1, on the reverse strand, counting down.
AAGTATGTAAAAGAAAAGGAAGCGACCGCACTTGTTTGTGGGCTTCCCGTGAATTTTGACGGCACGCCTTCTATTCAAACACAAAAAGCACAATTTTTTATAGATAAACTTAAAGAAACTTTGGGTTTACAAGTTTATACAGTAGACGAGCGTTGCACTACCGTTGAAGCCGAAGAAGTGCTTATAGAGTCCGGATACGACAGAAAGGAAAGGAAACAATTTGTTGATAGCTTGGCAGCAACTTCTATATTAGAATCTTTCTTAAACGAAAAAAATAAAAACAAATAGAGCATAAAGGAGTAAATTATGAACGAAAAAGAAAAGCATAATCACCACTGTGATTGTGGATGCGAAGAACATGAACATCACGACCATTGCGATTGCGGTTGTGAAGACGGTTGCGAAGATTTTGGTGAAGATATTGTAGAACTCACTGCTGATGACGGAAGAAAGTTAAAGTTCTTCTTCGTGGGCACTATTGAATATAAGGGCAAAAATTATTCTGCTTTTGAACCTGCCGAAGAAATGGAAGGTATGAATGAAGACGATTTGGTTATCTTTGAAGTTTCCGGTGACGACGAAGAAACCGCAGAACTTTTGCCTATAGAAGACGAAGCGCTTTTAGACGAAGTTTTTCAAGAATTTTGCAGAGTTTTAGATGAAGACGAGATGGCTTCGGAAGCTGAAAGTTTAGAGCCGACAGATAATTAAAACGTAAGTGGTTTATTTTCGTATTTTTATAGTGGGTTTTTAAGTTGTTAACGAAAAAATAAAAAATGATATTTTATCGCAAAAAAAGGGCAGAAAACTGCTCTTTTTTGCTTTTAAAGTTTAAAAATACCTATAAAACGTTTGCTTTAAAACAGCCTATATGATAAAATAATAAGGCTAAAAAATTCACACCCACGTTTTTGGACAATTCGTGCCGGCAAAATAACATTTACCATTGTCGGTGTTGTTCAAGATAACAGAACGGAGGGGAGGAAAAACGGAGGAATTATTATGGCAGTTATCACAATGAAGCAACTCTTGGAATCAGGTGTTCACTTTGGTCACCAAACTAAGAGATGGAACCCAAAAATGAAGAAGTATATTTTCGGTGAAAGAAACGGTATTCATATTCTTAACCTTGAAAAAACCGTTGAACTTATTGAAAAAGATGCTTATCCATTTGTTGTTGAACAAGTTAAAGCCGGTAAAACAGTTTTATTTGTAGGAACAAAAAAACAAGCACAAGACGCTGTTAAAGAAGAAGCTGAAAGATGCGGTATGTATTACGTTAACCAAAGATGGTTAGGCGGTATGCTTACAAATTTCAAGACAATGAGATCCAGAGTTGACAGATTAAACAAACTCAACAATATGGAAAAAATGGGCGAATTTGATCTTCTTCCAAAGAAAGAAGTTGCCGAACTCAAAATTGAAAGAGATAAGTTAGAAGCTAACCTTGGCGGTATTAAAGAAATGAGAAGTCTTCCCGGTGTTATGTTTATCGTAGACCCGGATCAAGAAGATATCGCAGTTTTAGAAGCTAGAAAGTTAAATATCCCTATCGTTGCTATTACGGATACTAACTGTGATCCTGACGTTGTTGATCACGTTATTCCTGGTAACGATGATGCTATCAGAGCAGTTAAGTTAATCGCTTCTGTTATTGCTGACGCTGTTATTGAAGCTAAACAAGGTGAACAATTCGTTTCAGATAAGGCAGAAGAAGAACCTACCGAAGAAGTTTCTATGGCTGACGCTGTTAAAGAAGAAGTAGTAGAAGAAGCTAGCGAAGAAGTAAAAGACGCTGAATAATAACAAAAAGGGAGATTATAAATATGATTACAAGTGCAATGGTAATGGATCTTCGTAAGAAGACGGGTGCCGGCGTTGCTGATTGTCAAAAGGCATTAAAGCAAACTGACGGCGATATGGAAAAGGCTATTGACTTTTTAAGAGAAAAAGGAATTGCAACTGCTGCTAAAAAGGCATCAAGAATTGCTGCCGAAGGCGTTGTTTTAGCAAAGATTAGCGGAAACACAGGCGTATTAGTAGAAGTTAACTGCGAAACAGACTTTGTTGCTGACGGTGAAAAGTTTAGAGAATTTGTTGGTAGTGTTGCCGACTACGTTCTTAATAACGACGTTAAAGACGATGCTGCTTTAATTGAAGCAAAGAGCGCAGAAACAATCAATGCTACTGCTCAAATAGGTGAAAAGATTGCTATTCGTCGTTTCGCTAAATACGAAGTTAAAGACGGTATCGTTGAATCTTATATCCACATGGGTGGTAAGGTTGGCGTTTTAGTTGAACTCACCGGTTGCACATGCGATAAGGCTCACGAGCTTGCGCATGACGTAGCACTTCAAATCGCCGCTGCAAAACCACTTTATTTAGTTCCAAGTGAAGTTCCTACTGAAGTATTAGATCACGAAAAGGAAATCTTGCTTGCTCAAATCTCTAACGATCCAAAACTTGCTTCTAAACCTGATATGGTTAAAGCAAAAATGGTTGAAGGTAAGATCGGCAAGTATTATGATGAAAACTGTTTGTTAAAACAAGCATTTATTAAAGATCCTTCAATGAATATTGAAACATATTTAGCAAACGCTTCTAAAGAAACAGGTAAAGATTTCAAAGTTGTTCGTTTCACAAGATTTGAAATGGGCGAAGGCCTAGAAAAGAAGAACGAAGATTTTGCTGCAGAAGTTGCTGCTCAAATGAAGAAATAATAAAAAACAAAACTAAAAGCACTCTTTATTAAGAGTGCTTTTTTTATGCAAAAAAGATTAAAAACGTTTTTTGAATTTAATTTTTTAAGGGACAGGGGTAAACTTTTTTCCGGAGTCGTTTTACCCCTATCCCTTAACCTAACCCCTTTCACAAACACCTCAAAACCCCTAACCCCTTAATCTTTAAGGGGAAATTTTTATAATTCTATTAAAGAGATATACTCGCTTCGCTCGATATGACAAAAACAAACCTGTTATACCGAGCCACTTTAGTGGCAAGCGTATAAAAAACACTCTCTAAACTTTAGAGAGTGTTTTTGGTTTTTATTAGCTAAAAACTATTAAACGTTTCCTTGTGCCTTCATGGCTTCGGCAACCTTCAAGAAACCTGCAATGTTTGCACCTGCCATATAGTTACCAGGCATGCCGTATTCTTTAGAATACTTATCGCAAGCAGCGAAGATTGATTTCATAATGTTATGAAGTTTTTCGTCAACTTCTTCAAAACTCCAAGAGAGCCTTAAAGAGTTTTGGCTCATTTCTAATCCACTCGTTGCAACGCCGCCTGCGTTTGCGGCTTTAGCTGGGCCGTATAATAAACCGTTAGATAAGTAAGTATCAATTGCTTCAATCGTTGACGGCATATTTGCACCTTCGCTAACAACCTTACAACCGTTTTTAACAAGAGCTTCTGCGCTTTCTTTATCAATTTCGTTTTGTGTTGCGCATGGGTGAGCAATATCACATGGGATTGTCCAAATACCTTTGCAACCTTCGTGATATTCAGCATCCTTATGATAATCAAGATATTCTTTAATTCTACCACGCTTAACTTCTTTGATTTCTTTAACTGCGTTAAGGTCAATTCCGTTTTTATCGTAGATATATCCGTTAGAGTCGCTCATAGCAACAACTTTTGCACCGTATTCGGTTGCTTTTTGGCAAGCATAGATAGCAACGTTGCCTGAACCGGAAATTAAAACGGTTTTGCCCTTGTAGTCCATACCGTTTGCCTTAAGCATTTCGTTTGTGAAGTAGCAAAG
>JAZLMT010000022.1:0-3050 GCA_045598745.1 Christensenellaceae bacterium | reverse complement strand
TATCAAATTTTTGACCACTGTTTTTTATAACAGACAAATTCTTAAAAAAAATTACTAAAATTTATATTATATTTTATAAAATTTTATTTTTTTATTGTAAAAAATCGTATACGGTGATAAAATATAAATATCATAATTTTATCCTAATATTTTTTTAAATCCATTGGAGGAATATAAATGGTAAAAAAGAAATACATCAAAGTTTTAATTGTCGCATTGCTTCTTGTTGCTGTAATATTATGTAATTATATTCCAAAAGAAGTTGATACAAACTTTGAAACTAAAGTTTATGCATCTGGAAAAGTTGAAGTTGTTAATCCAACGATTGACACGACTTTTAAAAGAGGGAAGGAAGTTGCAATTCTTTCTGAAAAATGGATGCAGTTTTATGAAGCATATAAAGTTTCAAAAGATTATAGCGTCGTAAATAATTATTACGAAAAAGGCGTTGAAAATACAAAGCCTATCGTGGTAAATTTAACGTGGTCAAATTCTGATAGCGATTGCATGTATTATGTTTTGTGTCTATCAAAAAACATGGATATGAGCGATGCTGAAGAGTTCTTTACTCAAGATCCGACGTATTCGTTTAATAATTTATATGCCGGAACGACTTATTATTTCCAAGTTCGTGCTTATTATAAAGACTATACTATAATATCACGTAAATTTGATTTTAAAACGGTTGATTTTATCAGAACCATAGATATTGAAGGCGTTCAAAATGCAAGAGATATAGGTAATAAATACACCGCTGACGGAACGAAAAGAATTAAACAAGGTATCGTTTACCGTTCTGCAAACCTTAATCTTGTTACTGAAAACGGTAAAGATCAAGCTATTAACGGTTACGGAATTAAAAGTGATCTTGATTTAAGGGAAAAACAAAGCACTGCCGTTTCACCTTTAGGTTCAAAAGTTAATTATTTTAATTATTCTTCAACAGATTCCGGAAGTTTAGGTTCACCGTTTTATATATCTGGTAACCCTAATACCGGAACGGGACTAGATTCTATTGCCTATCAACCGGCATGTAGGGATAACTTAAAAGTATTTACTAATCCGGATAATTATCCTATAATATTCCACTGTGCGATAGGGAGAGACAGAACGGGAACGTTGGCGATTCTTCTTGATTTGGTTTGCGGAATTAAAACGGAAGATATTATGCTTGATTATTTCGTTTACGTATTTTCAAGCGTAACTAACGAACAAGATATATCCGTTATGTCACCTGGGGTAAACAATATATTTAATTATTTTGAAAATTACGTAGGAAAAGACAATATTTCAAGTGGGACTATTTATCAAAGAGCAGAAGAATATTGTTTAGATATAGGTTTAACTCAAAGCGAAGTTAATGCTATAAGAGCAAACATGCTTGAGGAGGTATAATATGAAAAAAATAAAGATATCAGTTTTGATTTTATTGATAACAAGTTTATTTTTTGCCGTTGCATGTTTATTAACTTCCGGTTTAGATAAAACGAGTGATGTTTATGCGGCGAACAATTATTCAAACGCAGTAACACTCGGAAATGCTCAAACAGCTGATGAAGAAGGTAGTGATACGCATACATTTTTTGCTTCTAATATCGGTTTTAACGATCCGTCAGCTACTTGTTTTAAAAAAGGTAGATTAGAATTTGATACGGATATAAATTCAACTTCTCAACAATTTTCGTTAACGCAAAAGAACAGGGTTAGACTTTTAACGTTTGATTCAACAACGGAAGGTGTGACGAGAACGGCAAACGGAGACGGTTGGTATCATTATTCCGTTGACTTTAACGTTGTTACCGTTACAGACGTGTTTAATTGCTTAAGAAAATACGTAGGCGCAACTTCTCTACAAGTTGCAAACGTAAAGATTGTTAACAGTGTAGAGCAAGAATTTACCAATAACGGTCAGTTTACAGTTACTCCTGATACTACTCATGGTGTCAGTGGTGGAATAGAAATTGTTGGCTCAACTGGGTTACCTTCCGGTTGTAGCGGTGCTAATTTAAAGTTAATTTCTAACGGATACGGTGCAGGTGCATGGTTTGATTTTTCAAGTGCGCATATTATGGTAAGCGACGTTCAATCGATTACGGTAAAAATATATTCACCTAACTATTCTTCAACTGATGACGAATTCAGAACGTATAACGGCTCATCTTGGGTTCAATACGGTTTTGGCGCTATAGACATGAGTAATTGGGTAGATATAACGTTAACTACTGCTTCCATAAACGAAATTGCAAAAACGGGTGTAGACGGAGAATTAGGTTCTACTTGGATTGGCGTAAGAACAAGGAACGGTAGTCGTGATTACTATATTGACAGTATAACGGTTAATTATTTTTCCAGCGTTGACGTTGTCCTTAATCAAATTGGTCCATGGACTTGGAACAATAATACAACTGCTTTACAGGCTGGCGCATTAAGAACGATTTTAACATTTAAAAATAAGGACGGAAGCGGTGATTTCAATCCGACGGGAAATGATAAATATAATTATGCTCAAAATCAAAATTCCGTTTCACTCGGAATTACTTATAACGGAACGTCCTTCTACGAATTGTATAAAACGGATACAAAATACGCTATTCACTCTTCGCAAGATTATTTAACGTTTGAAATTCCTGAATCAGCAAATGTTGACGGTGCAACTATTGAAATTGCAAAAGGCACAAAATATCAAAACATGGTTTTTGATCACATAAAACTTGTTGACGTTTCAGGGCAATGGATAAATGGATTAAAATGGTCAAAGACAGCACCGACAGTAGGGGATTATGAATATGCTTTTGCAGTTATCGGGGACACGCAAAGAGTGAACTATTATCATTCTGATTCGTTCCATATTATATACGATTGGTTAGAAGACAATGCAGAAGATAAAAAGATTAAATATGTAATCGGTTTAGGCGATATAACTGATAAAGACGAAGAAGCAGAGTGGAATAGAGCAAAAGCCGGATTTGAACAATTATACGGTATAGGTTTAGATCATATTCAAGTAAGAGGTAACCACGATACTTTAGCTTCGTTTGACGCTTTCTTTA
>JAZLMT010000021.1:0-22618 GCA_045598745.1 Christensenellaceae bacterium | reverse complement strand
TGTGCATATGTGGAGTGAACAACACCGACGTAAAGCATACCGTCTAGATAATAGTCGGAAACGTATTTTGCTTTTCCAGTAACTTTATCAAAACCGTCGGCTCTGATAATAAAATCGTTTTTCTTTTTCATAAGTGCACCTATATATAATAAAGTGATTATATATAATAATATGTAAAAAGTCAAGTTGTTTGAAAAAAAGCAAATACTTAAAAAAATAAAAAAATTTTTCAATTTGGTAAAAAGAAAAAACGAAAATTGCAAAAAATATAAAAAATGCAAAAAAAATTGAGAAAAATACAAAAATAACCCCCAAAAAGTGAAATCGTGAAAAGCAAAAAAATGGCAAAAAACACGCAAAAAACGGCAAAAAACGAGCATTTTGAGAAAAAATAGCAAAAAAAAAAGTTGACAAAAGTAAAATCAAGTTGTAAAATGCTTTTTGCATAAAAAAGGAGATAAAAATGTTGAAAAATAAAACCTTAAAATTGATTGATAAAAAATCTATTTTTATCGGAAAAGACGTAAAGATAGGTGAAAACGTAACGATCTATGAAAACAATAGAATAGAGGGAAATACCGTGATAGGTGATAACGTAGTATTACTTCCAAACAACTATATCGTAGATTCGGTTATAGGTAAAGGTTCAACCTTAAATTATTCGCAAAGCCAAGAAGCAGAGTGTGGTGAGAACTGTCAAATCGGTCCTTTTGCAAGGCTTAGGCCGAAGGCAAAACTCGGCAATGAAGTTCATATCGGTAACTTTGTTGAAGTTAAAAATTCTTTTGTCGGCGACGGAACGAAGGCTTGTCACCTTGCATACGTCGGTGATTGTGATATAGGTAAAGGTTGCAACATAGGTTGTGGCGCTATATTCGTCAACTATAACGGTAGAAGTAAGAACAGAACGGTTGTTGGCGATAACTGTTTTATCGGAAGCAACTGTAATATAATTGCACCTGTTAATATAGAGAGCAATTCATATATTTGTGCGGGAACGACGATAACAAACGACGTAAAAGAAGATGATTTCGTTATAGGCAGAGTTAGACAAGAAGTAAAAGAAAACCGTGCACATAACTATTTAAAAGAAAAAAAGGAGAATAAATAATGGGTTTATTTTTTGGAACAGACGGTTTACGTGGCAAAATAAACGAAGACTTAACTTTTGATATTGCGTATAAAATAGGTAACGCACTTTCAATGCTTGTAAACGATCCTAAAATTATAATCGGTTCGGATACGAGAATTTCAAACACCTTTTTAACGTTGGGTGTGTCAGCCGGAGCAATAGCAGGTGGCGCACACGTTATTGATATAGGTGTAGTTCCGACAGCAGGCATTGCATATATAACTAAAGAAGTAAAAGCCGATTTCGGTGTGGTTATAAGTGCTTCGCATAATAGCGGTGAGTATAACGGCATTAAGGTTTTTAACGGTGAAGGTTATAAACTAGGTGATAAAAACGAAGAAAAAATTGAAAGATGTTTTATTCATAATAAAACCAACGACTATCCGCATATAGGTAAATACGAACAAGATTTTACTTTGGTAAAATTATATAAACAATATTTAATCAGCACGAGTGCAAACAGTTTTAAGGGCAAAACTATCGTGTTAGACTGTGCAAACGGTGCTTCACATAAAATAGCCCCGGAAGTTTTTAGAAAACTCGGTGCAAACGTTATTGCTTCAAACAGTTTTAACGACGGCGTAAGAATAAATAAAAACTGTGGTGCATTGTATCCTGAAAGTTTGGTTAAAAGGGTATTTAGATATAAAGCAGATATGGGGTTTGCCTTTGACGGCGATGCCGATAGGCTTATTGCCGTAAATGAAAAAGGTGAAATCGTTAACGGCGATCAAATCATTTTCGGCCTTGCAAAATATTTAAAGAGTTTAGGGAAATTAAAGCACAATACGGCAGTAGGCACAAGTCACACAAACATGGCGATTGAAGAAGAGTTAAAGAACGAAGGTATTGAACTTATTAGAACGGATATAGGTGATAAATACGTTTTGGCAAAGATGCTTGAAAAGGACTTGTCAATAGGTGGAGAACAAAGCGGGCATATAATCTTAAAAGATATTGCTACCACCGGCGACGGAATACTTACGGCAATTTTCGTTGCGAATATGCTTATTAAAGAAAATAAAAAGTTTTCAGAAGCATTTAACGTTAAACTTTATCCACAAACAAATAAAAACGTTATCGTTACCGATAAGTTTAGAGTTATAAACAGTGAAGAACTTGCAAACGAAGTTCAAATGTTAAACAATAAATTGAACGGTAAAGGAAGAATAATGATTCGTGCATCGGGAACGGAACCTAAAATCCGTGTTATGGTAGAAAGCAAAAACGACGAAGAAAATGAATTAATGGCAAAAGATTTAGTTAATTTGATAAATAAAATAAATAATGAAATATAGGAGAAATTATGAAGAATACAGAAACAATAATGTGGAAGGAAATTAACGAAACAGCCGTTTCCTTTGATAATATAATCAAGAATAATAAGGCAACAATTGAAAAGTTAGCAAACGATATTAAAAATAGTGGAAATAATAACTTTATGTTATGCGCAAGAGGAACTTCTTATCATGCATTAATGTATTTTAAGTATATGATAGAAATAAACGCACCGTATACGGCAGGTTACGTTGCTCCTTCAGTTATAACTTTGTATGAAGGTAAAATTGATTTTTCAAAGAGTATTTTTATAGGTTGTAGCCAAAGCGGTATGGCGCTTGACGTTAGTGAAAGTATGAAGGTTGCAAAAAAACAAGGTGCAATCACCGTTGCTATAACGAACGATGAAAACAGTTTACTTGCTAAACAAGCAGACTATCATTTGTTCTGTTCTTGCGGTGAAGAAGTAAGCGTTGCCGCAACAAAAACGTATAGTGCACAAATGTTCTTGTCCTATTGGCTTACGGCACTTTTAGCCGAAAATAAAGAAATGATTAAAAAAGTTTCTAACCTTTCAAAGATGATAAGGGAAAACACAAGTGATATTGATAAATACACAACGGAATTTTCAAAGGCCGGTTTGATAGAAATGACGGGTGGTTTTGTTCTTTCACGTGGTATAACTTACTCTATAGCATTTGAACAAGCACTTAAACTTCAAGAAACTTCTTATAAGCAAATGAAGGGTTATGCAACCAGTGATTTTTATCATGGCCCTGTAGCTATGGTTAATGAAGGAACACCTGTTATTATGTATTTTGCAAAAGGCGAAAAGAAGTTTGAAGAAAACATTAGAGCCGACCAAAAGAAGAGTATTGAAAAAATCTTAACTACAAACGGCCCTATCTTAATGATAACTGACGATAAGGTTTTAGCGAAAGAATATGAAGGCAAGGCAAAGATAGCACTGCTAAATAACGAAAACGGCGAAGATTGTGCAATCTTTAACTTTGCTCTATTTGCACAAATGCTTGCTTGTAAAGTTAGTTGCGGTGTCGGTAATAATCCGGATAGCCCACGTGCATTAAAAAAGATAACTATAACAAAATAAAAGAAAACAATTAGAAGAAAGCACTTTTTTGTGCTTTCTTTTTTATAATAAAAACCCCAAAAAAAGCGAACGAACTCTACTCGTTCGATTCTTTGATTTAACAATCAAAAAAAGAGCACAAAAGCCGTCTTCTCATAGGGAAAATAAACTTATTAAAAAAGTATAGCCCACTATACTTCGCATTTTTGCGAAATATAGTGGGCTTTTCTTGTCCACAAAAGAAAGAATAGTTATATTTTTAACTCTGTGGTTAAAAGTGATATGCAAAACGAGTTTTGCGTTTTATTTTGCGAGAAAGATTTTCTCGCAAAGTTATATTAAATAAATCCTTAACTCGCCGAAAGGCGAATTTCACTGCCGATAGGCAATATCACTGCGAAGCAATATAACAAATCCGCTTGCGGATTTATTTAGTTATCGCAATTCCCTACGGGAAGAGCGATAAAATGCTCCTTTTTCGTTTGGTAGCCCCAACGAGAAATTGGCTTAAACAAGCCAAAACTATGCCCGTTAGATTTGCCCGTCAAAAGGCGAACGAACTCTACTCGTTCGATTCTTTGATTTAGCAATCAAAAAAAGAGCACAAAAGCCGTCTTCTCATAGGGAAAATAAACTTATTAAAAAAGTATAGCCCACTATACTTCGCATTTGCGAAATATAGTGGGCTTTTCTTGTCCACAAAAGAAAGAATAGTTATATTTTTAACTCTGTGGTTAAAAGTGATATGCAAAACGAGTTTTGCGTTTTATTTTGCGAGAAAGATATTCTCGCAAAGTTATATTAAATAAATCCTTAACTCGTCGTTAGACGAATATAACTGCCGATAGGCAATATCACTGCGTAGCAATATAACAAATCCGCTTGCGGATTTATTTAGTTATCGCAATTCCCTACGGGAAGAGCGATAAAATGCTCCTTTTTCGTTTGGTAGCCCCAACTAGAAATTGGCTTAAATAAGCCAAAACTATGCCCGTTAGATTTGCCCGTCAAAAGGCGAACCAACTCTACTCGTTCGATTCTTTGATTTAGCAATCAAAAAAAGAGCACAAAAAGTGCTCTTTTTTCGTTTGGTAGCCCCAACGAGAAATTGGCTTAAACAAGCCAAAACTAAGCCCGTTAGATTTGTCCGTCAAAAGGCGAACGAACTCTACTCGTTCGATTCTTTGATTTAGCAATCAAAAAAAAGAGCACAAAAAGTGCTCTTTTTTCGTTTGGTAGCCCCAACGAGAATCGAACTCGTGATTCCGCCTTGAGAGGGCGGCGTCTTAACCGCTTGACCATGAGGCCTCGTCGGAACAAATTCCGTTCAACAGAGTTTAATTAAAAATTAAACTCTTAATCACTCCATTGTTCCTCCTCTTCAATAAAAATCTTTTGAAAAACAAAATCTTTTTATTGAGTAATTTAAATATTTGCCCGTCGGGGAAGTAGATTTATGCAAACTACACTCAAACAAAAATCATTAAAAATGATTTTCTTAATCGTTCCGTTGCTTTCACTCGCCGTGACGGCAATCCTTTTGTCAACTATCGTTGACATTTCCCTTATAAAGGGAATTCCCTCTTCAATAAAAATCTTTTTATTGAGATTAATATATTTTGCTAGAATAAAACAAAATATGATTTATGCTAGATTATTCTATCATATCAAAGTGCTTTTTGCAATTATTTTTAATGTAAAAATAAAAATACCCGCAATAGCCGATGAGAAAGTAAAATAATAACCCGTTTAGTAAACAGGCGAGTTATGTGCTAAAACGTTTCTGCATCTCTTTTTTACGGCAGAGATTAACTAACAGCCAAGAGCACCGCTATCCGTTTAGACGACAAATCTCTTTATATTATTATTGTGGATTTTTTTTGCTTTCCCTGTCGCACTCCGCAGGTAAATATATTTTAGCATAATTAACATTTAAAGAAAAGAAAATTAGTAATAAATCTTGACTTTTAATGTTATTTTTTTTAGAATTTTACTTATATGGAAAATGTAAAACAAAAGAAAAAATTTATGAATTTCAGGCCGTTTTTATGCTTTGCTGTTTATTTGGCAATGGGTATACTTTCGGCATACTTTTTTGCACTTTCTAATAAGGCTGTTTTTATAGTTTGTCTTTCCATATTTATTATATCTATAGTATTATTCTTTACGTTTTCAAGATTAGAAATACTTTATAAAAGCATTTTTATTCTTGTGTTTATAATTTTCTTTGCGATGGGTGATTTCTTGTTTACAGGTAAACTAAACAAGTATAAAGCGGAAAATCTAAACGGTATGTATTTAACTGTTACGGGGACAGTAAAGGAGTGCAAGGATAACCAAGAAGGTCAATCTCTTATTCTGTCAAACGTGGAAGTTAAGGGTGCGATAAATAAAGAATTAAATTACGGAATAAACGTATATACTAAAAGTTCAAGTTTTTCTGTGGGCGACAGAATAAAGTTTAACGGATATATTCACGATTATTCAGAAGTGTATAACGAAAAGTTTTCCGCAGGGTTTATAAGTGAGAAAATAAAACATTATACTTATATTGACGGAAGCGTTGTTTCTTTAATAGAAAGTGATTTGACGGTATTTGAAAAGGTTAATCGTTTTATAAAAGACACTTTAAAAGAAGGTATGGATGATGAAGAATTTTCCATTGCATATTCTCTTCTTTTAGGTAAGTCCGACTATATGGACGATGATGTTTTAACGTCGTTTAGGCAAACAGGTGTTGCACATATTTTTGCAGTATCAGGTCTTCATATCGGTTTTTTGGCGCTTGCTTTAGAATTTATTTTATCAAAAGTTAGAATAAAGAAAACTGTAAGGGCAGGCATAATAGTTTTAGCGTTATTCTTTTATTCGGGCGTTTGTGGTTTTACGGCTTCTTCAATCCGTGCATGTATTATGACGTCCGTATTGCTTATATCTAATATTAGGGGCAAGAAGTATGACGTTTTATCTTCAATTTCTTTGGCGTTTACTATAATTTTGTTGGTTTCTCCAATGCAGTTGTTTTGCTTGGGTTTTCTGTTATCCTTTTCAGCTGTTTTAGGCATTGTTTTGTTTTCAAACAAACTAAAGAAAATTATTATGAAGATAAAAATTCCCGAAAAGATTGCAAATGCGTGTGCAACGTCAATTTCGGCACAAATAATAACTTTGTTGATTTTGATAAAAACGTTTAACGGTGTATCTATAATTTCCGTTTTGGTTAATATTTTGCTTGTTCCTATTGTTGGCGTAATATTCGTTATGTTGTTTGTGCTATTGATAATCGGCGGAATATTTTCAATTGAAACGGTAGCTTTATTTATACCGTCGGTTTTAATAAAAGGAATAAAGTATGTAGTGTTGTTTTTTGATAGAGAGTTTTTATTAGTAACCTTTGCCGTTACCGTTTTTTCTGCCGTTTTATATTATCTATGCGTGTTGATTTCAAGCGGACTATTGAATATTAAGATAATAATAAAAAGATTCGTTTGTTTATGTTTATCAATAGGCTTTATAGGAATAACGGTTGTTTATACGATTCAAAACAATAATTTATCAATGGTAACCTTAATTTCAAACGGGAGTTTGTATTCAGCCGTTGTGGAAGATGACGGAAAAACTTTCGTTATAGTAAATAATGCAACGGAAAATTTTTCAATGTTAAAATTAAACTATGTCGTAAACGAAGATATTGACGGGTTGGTGCTGTTATGTGATAAAGAGCAAGATGAAAAGTTGTATTATTTAGTCAATAGATTTAACGAATATTACGATATTGAAAATATTTATTTGCAAGTAAGTAAAGAGAGCCGTAATAATTTCAGAAAATCTTTTTCAAACGGATTATATTTTATAGAAACGGATAAGAGTTTCAGCGTTGGGAAAATAAACTGTTCAATAGTTGCAAACGACAATGCAATCGTTTTGGAAAAAGGCGGGCAAAAGATTTTATTGTTTTCAAAGATAGACGGCGAACGGATTGATTATAATTTATTTAACGAAACTTTTGATTATTTGGTTGTTTCAGACCACATAGATAATTTAAAAGGGAAAATAAAGCATAGGGAATTGATAACCTATTCAAGTGATAATGGCGCAATTTCCGTCTGCTTTGGTGGAAGAAAAGTAATAAAGTTGTAAAAAAAATAAAAATGCAAAATTCTAACCCTTGCAAAATATAAAAAATAATAGTATACTTATTATGTAATATGATATTTAAATATACGGGGGAAAGATGAAATACATTGATTTAAGAAAACAACTTGAATATTCTGTTTCTTCCGTATATCTTTTAGAAGGGGAAGACGCTTTTTTCAGGAAGAAAGCGTTAGAGCAAATTGAAAAAAGATTTGTTTCTGAAAAAGATTTAAACTACGTTGCTTTTTCCGGTGACGATTTTGAATTTGAATCTTTTTTATCTTCAATAAATATGCTTCCTTTTATTAGCGAAAAAAGGGTGACGGTTATAACCGAATTTTATCCCGATAAAAAACAGTTGGAAAAGTTGAAAACTTTTTTAGAGAATCCGCCGAAAGAAGATATTTTAGTAATATCAAACGAAAAGGATTGCGATGCGTTAAAGAAGTTCGACAGCGTAGTTTTTGTTGATTGCTCAAAAGAAGATACGTTAACGATATGCAAGTGGATAACTGCAACTTGTAAAGTTCGTGGTGTTGAAATTGAAAGCAGTTCGGCAGAAAAGATTTGCGAATACTGTTTGTCGGATATGACTAGGATTGAAAGCGAAGTCAATAAACTTTGCGACTATGTAGGGATTGACGGTTATATTGATGATGAAGTTGCCGATTCTATGGTTATCAAAGATACTGAATATAAGATATACGAGATGACCGAAGCAATAGGCAAAAAGAAGATAAACGAAGCAATGCTGATTATAAACGATTTGCTTGCAAAAGGTGAAACGCTTCAAAGATTGACGGTTAGTTTATATTCTTATTTCAGAAGGCTACTTCATATAGCGATAAGCACGCAAAGTATTGAAGAAATTTCTAAAGAATTAAACATAAAAGAATACGCAATAAAGAAGGCAAAAGAACAGGCAAGATTTTTTAAGGTTGCCTTATTAAAGAAGGCGGTTGACCTTCTTTGTGATGCAGATTACAAGTTTAAGAGTGGTGTTACCGATATAGACAGTGCTTTCTATCTATCACTTTTCAAAATAATGTTAGGGGGATAAAAAATGGCTTTAGTAAATGCTTGGAACAATTTTATAAGTAAATTTAGCGACGTTGGGTTTATAATATCATTTATTTTATCTATAGCATTATTTACTTTGGTTTACTATTTTATTATAAAAGTTTTGCACAAAAATAATTTTTCAATAGTTATTTTAATTGTTACGCTTGCCGTTGTCTTAACCGGTGCGGTGTTTATCTTTAACGAAAATTTAGGCGGCGTTTTCTTTTTAATAGTTCCACTCGTTTTGGTCATTATTTGCGTTGCACTTTTTTCTGTTGAATTAAAACGTTACGTTTGGGCAAGAGCAAAAGATAAATCAATGGGTATTAAACACGGCAGTGCCGAAGTGCTTGACGAAGAAAAAGTTGAAAACTGTATTGAAGAAATAATAAAAGCACTTCAAGATATGGCTAAAAACGACGTTGGCGCATTGATGGTTTTATCAACGGGAAACGTTCCGGCGCAAATACTTGATAGTGGCGTTAAGGTTAAAGCAGAAATTTCAAGTGAACTTATTGAAAGTATTTTCTTTCCTAAAACACCGCTTCACGACGGGGCAATGATAATAAACGGAACACAAGTTATTGCAGCGGGTTGTTTCTTGCCGTTATCGCAAAAGATAGATACTATTCAAAAAGATTTGGGAACACGCCATCGTGCCGGCTTGGGTATAACCGAAAATATAGACGTTATTTCTATAATAGTATCAGAAGAGACGGGGATTATTTCAATAGCAAAGGGAGGCACGCTTACAAGATTTGCAGATGCGCAAATGCTTAAGAAGACGCTAACAAGTTATTATTGGCAGGATATTGGAGGTAAAAGATAATGAATAATGAAGAAAACGTAAATAACGTTACGGAAAAACAACAATCAAATAAATCAAAGAAAACGTTAAACTTTTTGTTTTTTATTTTAGCTTTCGTTCTTGCTGTTGTTACGGCATTTGTAAGTAATACTTAAGATTATGAAGAATTTTTATTTTAGCGGAAGTGAAATTTTGCTTCCAAACGTAGAGAATATGACGGCGTGGTCGGTTATCGCATGTGATCAATTTACAAGCGAACAAGACTATTGGCAAAAATTAGAGCAGTTTGTCGGGCAAAACAAGTCAACGCTTAATTTGATACTTCCTGAAATTTATCTTAACGATAAAATGGAAGAGAGAATTAAAAAAATAAACGATAATATGCAATGCTATTTAGACGAGGGCGTTTTTAAAACGCTTAAAGACGGCTTTGTTTTAACCGTAAGAAAAACAAAATATAAAGAAAGACGTATAGGTTTAATAGGAAAACTTGATTTAGAGTATTATGACTTTAAGAAGGGGAGCAAAACGCCTATAAGAGCCACGGAAGGAACTATAGAAGAGAGAATTCCGCCAAGGCTAAAGATAAGAGAAAATGCTCCGCTTGAATTTCCGCACATTATGGTCTTAATTGATGATGAAAAGAAAGAAATTATCGAAGGGCTTTACGAAAAAAGAGATTCGCTTAAAAGGGTTTATTCTTTTGACTTAAATATGGACGGCGGAAGTGTAGAAGGTTATTTTGTTAAAGATACGAAAAAAGTAATAAAAAAACTTTCTAAACTTGCAAACGAAAAGAGATTGAGTAGTAAGTATAATTCAACCGATAAACTCGTTTTTGCAGTAGGCGACGGTAATCACTCTCTTGCGACTGCCAAAGCGCATTGGGAAAAGATAAAGGCTACTTTAACCGAAAAAGAAATAAAGAATCATCCGGCAAGATATGCGCTTGTTGAAATAGTAAATATTTATGACGACGGAATATATTTTAAGCCTATACATAGATTTGTTATAACCGACGATAGAAAGAATTTTATTGAAGGCTTAAAGAAAATTGATTGCGGTTTAGTTAAAATATTCGGCGATACTTTAGAATCGCTAAACGGAAACGTTACTTTACCTGACGGTATAAAAGCAGTTGATAAATATATAAAAGAATACCTTGAAGTTCATGGCGGAACGGTTGATTACGTTCATGGAGAAGAGAATATTAAAAAGCTTGTTGAAGGCAACAGTAACTCCGTTGGAATTTTGTTTAACGAAATGGAAAAGGAATTATTATTTAAGTATGTTATAAACAATGGTTCGCTCCCTAGAAAGACGTTTTCTATGGGTGAAGGCATTGAAAAAAGATATTATCTAGAAGGAAGAAGGATAAAATGATAAAGGTTTGTAAATTTGGCGGAACAAGCATGGCAGATGCTAATGCAATGAGTAAGGTTAGAGATATAATCAAGGCTGATGAAGACAGAAAGTATATTGTTGTTTCTGCTCCGGGCAAGAGATTTAAGGACGATATAAAGATTACAGATACTTTATATAAGTGCTATAACGAAGTGGTAGAAAAGGGTAATTGCAAGGAAACATTTAAAATTATCAAAGACAGGTTTACGGAAATCGTTAAAGATTTAAAGATTAACCTTGATATAGAAAAAGTTTTGGATGAAACCGAAAAAGAAATAAACGAAAAGAAAAGCGCAGATTTTTCGGCATCACGTGGGGAATATCTTTCAGCAATGATTTTTGCATCATTTATAGGTGCTGAATTCGTTGACGCAAAAGATATGATTATGTTTGACGGCAAGGGAAGGCTTTCGGAAGATTATACGGACGATAAAGTTAAAACACGTTTAGATACGGTTGAATTTGCAGTTATTCCGGGCTTTTACGGAAAAGATTCTTCCGGCAACATAAAAACGTTCAGCCGTGGCGGAAGCGATATAACGGGTTCAATTATAGCACGTGGCGTTAAGGCGGATTTATATGAAAACTGGACGGATGTTAGCGGATTTTTGATTTGCGATCCGAGAATCGTTCCCGAAGCTAAAGTTATTAAGCAGTTGACGTATAAAGAACTTCGTGAATTGTCGTATATGGGGGCATCGGTATTGCACTCCGAAGCAATTTTTCCTGTTCAAAAGAGTAGAATTCCAATCAATATAAAGAATACGTTTAAGCCTCAAGATAAAGGCACGTTAATCGTTCCTTCGGAGATTTATGATGAAAAGGCAAACGACAGTATTATAACGGGTATTGCTGGTAAAAAGAACTTTACCGTTATTTTGATAGAAAAGTCCATGATGAATGCAGAAATAGGCTTTATCAGAAAGGTTTTATCGGTAGTAGAACATTTCGGCCTTTCTGTTGAGCATGTTCCGTCGGGAATTGATACGCTTTCTATCGTTTTGAATTCAGAAGATTTATTGGACGGCACTTTATCAGATTTGGTTAATGAGATAAGGGAAAACGTTAATCCCGATTACGTTCACGTTATAGAAAACATTTCACTTATCGCCACTGTTGGTCACGGTATGGCAAGAAGGTCGGGAACGGCTGCTAAAATATTTACATCCCTTGCAAACGAAGGTATAAACATTAAGATGATTGACCAAGGCTCAAGTGAATTGAATATTATAATCGGTGTAAATAACAACGATTACGAAAAGTGCATAAAAACAATTTATCACGCATTTAACTAAATAAAGCGAAATAGAAAAGGGAGAGTTCAAACTCTCCCTTTTTGCGTTTATTTATACCGGTTTTATTTGATAGGTATTATCTAAAAGCGAATATAAAGAACTATCGTAATTTGTTAATAAAATCTTTTTTTCATTTTCATAACACACAAAATATTTTATATCTTTATCTAATGATTTTAAGTATTTAATAAGTTCGCTGTTTTCGTGATCTTCTGGTGAATAATTTAACAGCATAATCGTAGTGGATAAAGCATCTAAAAAAGCACCGTCGTCACCGATAACCGTTGCGCTTATAACTCCCGTTCTTGTCGGTGCACCCGTAGTGCTGTCTATTATATGGCAGTATCTCGTATTATCTAAAGTGAAAAATCTTTCGTAGTCACCACTGGTAGAAATATGTTTATTTACTAAATTGTCGTCAACTATTTTAACAATTTCGGTTATGCCGTTTTCTCTTCTCGGGTGGCGAACAGAAAGTGCATCAACTTTAAATATATATATGCTACTTGAACCAATATTTATATATCCGTCGTAAATTCCGTTTTGGGTTAGTAAATCTTTTAGTTTTTCAATAGCATATCCTTTGGCAATACCGCCAAGGTCAATTTGAACGTCATCGTATTTTTTGGAAAGTGTTTTATTCTCTATATTAAGTGTGATATTAGATCCATCGCATAATTGTTTTGTTTTGTCAATATCTTCATCTGTTGGAATAGAAAACTTTTTTAATCCGTCGTTAAACGTATCCGAAGAAAGATTCCAAAGTTTAGTCAATGGATAAACGCAGATATTGAATTTTCCGTTGGTTTTATTATAAACACAATCTTTTCCTTGGATATATTTTTTTATTATTTCAAAAGAATAATTATCTAAAGGAACAGGGGTATCTTTTTTTGTGCTATTAAAAGAAGAGATTGTAGAAGTTGAAACGTTTAAAGAAACGTTTTTTTCAATTTCACTTAAAACTTGATCAATCTCATTTTTAAGATCGTTATCAATAGATTCGGAATAGCTTTCAATGTGAATATTAGTATTAAAATATTTAAAATTCAAAATACTGCCGTTTTCTTTACAGCAAGAAAGGAAAATAATTGAAGTTAGTATTAAAGGTAAACAAAGTATTAAAGAAATTATTTTTACCAAATTTTTCCTAAAAGTTTTTTTCGCTGAATTCATGTTAATATTATATAATATTTTTAAATTTAAATCAATGTTTAACATTGACAAAACGGACGCTGTTTGTTAAAATATTAATTAAAGGGAATATTATGAAATTAAAGATTGCAGATGTCGTTTTTGAATTAAATTCAATCAATAAATACGTCGAAAAAGTTTGCCAAAATTATCAATATTTTGGAGAAGAACAACCAGATTACGTTCTAAACGTAACGGAAGAGATGATTGAATACGAAAAGGCACTTGCACCACAATTCCCAAATTATTATTTGGAAAGTTTAGCGGTTTTCCGTAAGCTTTGCGAATATGTTTTAAATAAAAAAGACGGGCTTATATTTCACTCAAGTGCAGTTGCCGTTGACGGAAAGGCGTATTTGTTTACAGCACCAAGCGGAACGGGTAAATCAACACACGCAAGGCTTTGGAGAGAGCTTTTGGGTGATAAGGTCGTTATGGTTAACGACGATAAGCCTATTATCAGGTATGACGACGGTGCTTTTTACGTTTACGGAACGCCTTGGAACGGAAAACATTCTCTAGATACGAATACAAGGGTAAAGATAGAAGCAATTTGCGAAATAAGGCAAAATAAAGATAACGAAATTGAAGAAATTTCCCCAAAAGAAATGATTCCCGTTGTCTTTAACCAAACTTTAAGGCCGAAAGAAGAAAATGCAATGGAAAAATTGCTTGTTCTATTAGATAAACTTTTAAGAACGGTAAAATTATACAGATTAAAATGCAATATGGATATAAGCAGTGCAAAACTGTCGTATAGCGTTTTGAGTGGAGAAAAAGTATGAAATTAAAAAGTGGCTTTATTTTAAGAGAAGTTGCCGGTAACTATGTTGTTGTTGCCGTTGGCGAAAGAGTAAAAACTTTTAACGGCGTTATAAACTTAAACGAAACGGGTGCGTTTATTTGGAAACAATTAGAGCAAGAAAATTCCACAGATAAAATTATTGAAAAAATGATTGATGAGTATGAAGTTTCAAAGGAACAAGCATCTTTAGACGTAAATAGTTTTATTACTAAAATGAAGGAGGCAGGGCTAGTTGATTAGCTGATATTATATGGACAAGAAAGGTTTTGATACAAAAAAATATTTGGAATTGCAGTCAGCGAAAATACTTGAACGTATATCTATGTTCGGTAATAAACTCTACCTTGAATTTGGTGGTAAACTTTTTGACGATTATCATGCATCAAGGGTTTTGCCCGGTTTTGAACCAGACAGCAAAATTCAAATGCTTTCCGAATTAAAAGATAAAGCAGAAATCTTGATGGTTATAAATGCAAATGATATTGAAAAGAATAAACTTCGTTCTGATTTGGGCATAACCTATGATAACGACGTGTTAAGGCTTTTAGAAATTTTCCGTTCAAAAGGATTTTACGTAGGCAGTGTAGTATTAACCAGATTTGCTTCTCAGCCTTCAGCTATAGCGTTTAAGAAGAGATTGGAAAATTTGGGCGTTAAAGTATATAAGCACTATAATATTCCCGGGTATCCGTCGGAAGTTGATAAAATCGTTAGTGATGAAGGCTACGGTATAAACGAATACGTTGAAACTACAAGGCCACTTGTAGTAGTAACTGCACCGGGCCCGGGTAGTGGTAAAATGGCAACTTGTTTATCACAATTATATCACGATTATAAGCATGGTATTAAGGCAGGCTATGCTAAATACGAAACTTTCCCAATATGGAATCTTCCGTTAAATCACCCTGTAAACGTTGCCTATGAAGCAGCAACGGCAGATTTAAATGACGTTAATTTGATTGATCCTTTCCACTTGGAAGCTTATGGGAAGATGAGCGTTAATTATAATAGAGA
Source organism: Christensenellaceae bacterium (assembly GCA_045598745.1). Classification (GTDB taxonomy): domain Bacteria; phylum Bacillota; class Clostridia; order Christensenellales; family Borkfalkiaceae; genus UBA1259. Next base: position 7,399 of record JAZLMT010000021.1, on the reverse strand, counting down.
CGTAGAAATATTCCCTGTTTTATCCGCAATGCTGAAAAAGATTATGGGCGAATCAATGTATAAGTCGCCAACGGATATGGGCGTTAATATGGCGGGCTACGGCATTATTGACGACGAGGTTTGTAAAGAAGCTTCAAAGCAAGAAATAATAAGGCGTTATTATTCTGCTATGAAAGATCAAAAGCGTGGCACTATAGGTAAAGAAGTAGTCGGTAAAATAGAAATTCTCATGAGAAAAATGGGAATTGATATTAAAGATAGGGCAGTTGTAGAACCGGCACTTAAAAAAGAAGAACTTACCGGTGCCCCTGCTTGTGCTATTCAATTAAACGACGGAAGAATTGTTACGGGTAAAACGGGTGATAGGCTTGGCGCTAGTGCTTCTGTTGTTCTTAACGTATTAAAAACACTTGCTAATATTGACGATAGAATAGATCTTATTGCAAGTTCTGTAATAGAGCCTATTCAAAAATTAAAAACCGAACATTTGGGAAGTAAAAACCCAAGACTTCACACTGACGAGATTTTATTATCACTTGCCGTTTCAGCCGTAACGAATCCAATGGCTGAAATCGCATTAAAACAATTAAGCAAACTTCAAGGTGCACAATTGCACTCATCGGTTATCCTTTCACATGCCGATGAAAAGACGTTTAAGAAACTCGGAATAGATATAACTTGTGAACCAAAAGGTGAAAAAGATAATTTATATAATATTTAGTTGCTATATAAAACAAAATTGTTATTGACAATATATTTTTTTAGTGTTATACTTAAATAAATATATATTAACGTAAGGAGATAATTATGGAATACGGTGTTATTGCTGCATTATTGATTTTAGATATTGTTTTTACTATTGCAGTTATTTTTTGGAATTTAGCAAAGAAAAAAGATAGCGCTAAAAGTGATGAAAAGGTAGAAGTTATAAAACAACCGGAAGAAGTTAAACCTGTAGAAGAGGTTGCCCCTGTTGTTGAAGCAAAACCTGTTAAAGAAGTTAAGGCTATTGAACCTGTCGTTTTAGAAGAACCTGTTGAAGAAGTTGAAGAAGAGCCTATCGTGGAAGAACCTGTCGTAGAACCTGTAGCTTTTGAAGCTGAAGACGAAGAAGGCGAAGCAAGAGAACGTATTGAACGTGTTCCGTTTGCTAAAAAGTTAATTGCATTAGGTAAAGATGTTCAAGGCTATTATAATTTAATTTATAATTTCTTCCAAACATATAGGAAAATCAATCCACGTGTTTCCGTAGGTGGTGCATCATTTAGATTCGGTAGAGAATTAGTTGCAAAACTTACAATTCGTGGTAAGACAATGAAACTTCACTTAGCATTAAACGTAAATGATTTTAACGAAAAGATTTACTTCCAAAAAGACGATTCAGACGTTAAGGCATATCAAGAAATTCCGTTCACAGTTAAAGTAAAGAGTGAAAGGGGAACAAAGAAGGCATTAGAACTTATTGCTGCAATGTGTGTTGAAAAGGGTATTGAAAAGAAAGCCCGCTTTACCGAAGTTGATTCTTTAAAAGAAATCAAGTTAAAGGCTAAAGCTTAATAAAAACAAAATTTAACCCTCCACTTTTTGTGGAGGGTTTTTTACAAAATAATTTAAAATTTTTTGTTTTTTATACATTTATCTCTTGACAAAAAATCTTAAGTGTTTATAATAAGATTTAGCACTTAAAAGGTAAGAGTGCTAAATATAGGAGGCATTATTTATGAAGGTTAAACCATTGTTTGACAAGGTAGTTGTTGAAGCAATTGAAACGGAAGAAAAAACAAAAAGCGGATTTATTCTTCCTTCCGCATCACAAGAAAAGCAACAAATGGCAAAGATAGTTGCCGTTGGCCCTGGCGGAGTTATTGATGGGAAAGAAGTTGTTATGCAAGTTAAAGTTGGCGATACTGTATTATATTCTAAATATGCAGGTAGCGAATTTAAAGTAGACGGTAAAGATTTAGTTATTATTCGTCAAAGTGATATTTTGGCAATAGTTGAATAGGAGGGAATTATGGCTAAAGAATTAAAACATGGTGATGAAGCAAGAAAAGCTTTACAAAAAGGCGTTGATATTTTGGCAGATACAGTTAAAATAACTTTAGGGCCAAAGGGCAGAAACGTTGTTTTGGATAAAAAGTTTGGTGCACCGCTTATTACGAACGACGGTGTTACTATTGCAAAAGAAATTGAACTTCCTGATGCTTTTGAAAATATGGGCGCAAGCATTGTTAAAGAAGTTTCTACAAAGACAAATGACGTTGCAGGTGACGGCACAACGACGGCTATGATTTTAGCCCAAGCAATGATTGACGAAGGCTTAAAGAACGTTGCTGCAGGTGCTAACCCGATAATTCTTAAAAAAGGTATTTCGGGTGCTGTAGACGTTGCTATAGAAGAGATTAAAAAGATCAGTAAGCCTATCGTTGATAAAAACGGCATAGCGCAAGTTGCATCTATTTCCGCAGGTGATGAAACCGTTGGTGAACTTATTTCCGATGCAATGGAAAAGGTTGGTAAGGACGGAGTTATTACTATAGAAGAAAGTAAGACTATGAAAACCGAACTTACAACGGTTGAAGGTATGCAATTTGACAGAGGATATGCTTCTGCGTATATGGTAACGAATACCGATAAAATGGAAGCAGTTTTAGATAGCCCTGTTATTCTTATAACGGATAAAAAGATTTCTTCAATTCAAGAAATTTTGCCGGTCATTGAACCGATAGCGCAACAAGGTATGAGACTTTTGATTATTGCCGAAGACGTTGAAGGCGATGCGCTTGCTGCACTCGTTGTTAACAAACTTAAAGGCGTGTTCAACTGTGTTGCAGTTAAGGCACCTGGTTTTGGCGATAGAAGAAAGGCTATGCTTGAAGATATTGCAATACTTACGGGTGGAACAGTAATCTCAAGTGAACTCGGATATGAATTTAAGGACGTTACTATGGGTATGCTTGGTAAAGCATCAAGCGTTAAAGTTGATAAAGATAATACAACGATTATAAACGGTGCCGGTGATCCAAACTTAATTGCACAAAGAAAACAAGCAATCAAATCACAAATTGCAGAAACAACTTCTGAATATGATAAAGAGAAACTTCAAGAAAGGCTTGCAAAACTTGCAGGTGGTGTTGCTGTTATCAACGTTGGTGCTGCTACCGAAGTTGAAATGAAGGAAAAGAAACTTCGTATTGAAGACGCTTTAAATGCAACCAAAGCAGCTGTTCAAGAAGGTATCGTTCCGGGTGGCGGAATTGCACTTATTTCGGCAATACCTGCATTAAAGAAGTTTGTTGAAACGCTTTCGGGTGACGAAAAGACGGGGGCAAACGTAGTTCTTAAAGCAATAGAAACACCACTTAAACAAATTGCGTTAAATGCAGGTTTAGACGGTGCCGTAATACTAAACGAAATATTAAAAGCAAATAAACCGAACTACGGTTTCAACGCTTTAACAAACGAATATTGCGATATGGTTAAGAGCGGTATTATTGATCCAACCAAGGTTACCCGTTCTGCACTTGAAAATGCTGCATCTGTTGCAGGGGTGTTCTTAACTACGGAATCTGTTGTTGCCGATATTAAAGAACCTGAACCACCAATGCCACAAGGTGCCGGCATGGGCGGGATGTATTAATAGATAATAAAATTATAGAGATGCTTTAATGGAGTTTACTTCATAAATAGCATCTCTTTTTTTTATAATAAAAGAGCCACGAAATTTCGTGGCTCTTAAATTTTATTTTTAATATTAGAAGTTGATTTTTTCTTCTATATATTTCTTTAGATCGGTTATAGGCACTCTAACTTGTTCCATTGTATCTCTGTCACGGATAGTAACGCAATTATCAATTTCACTGTCAAAGTCGTAGGTTATGCAGAAAGGTGTTCCGATTTCGTCTTCACGGCGATATCTTTTACCGATAGAACCTGCTTCGTCATAATCAACAGGGAAGTATTTAGAAAGATCTTCAAATATTTTCGTTGCGCCTTCGGAAAGCTTTTTAGATAATGGAAGTATTGCACACTTAAACGGAGCAAGGAACGGATGCAACCTTAAAACGACTCTCGTATCACCTTCGCCAACAGTTTCTTCGTCATAAGCGTTGCAAAGTATTGTCAAAACTGTTCTTTCTACGCCAAGTGACGGTTCAACAACGTATGGAATATATCTTTCATTTGTATCAGCGTCAAAGTAAGTTAAATCTTTTCCGGAAACGTTTTGATGTTGCGTTAAAACGTAGTCAGTTCTGTCGGCAACACCCCAAAGTTCGCCCCAACCAAACGGGAATAAATATTCAAAGTCGGTTGTTGCTTTAGAGTAGAAACATAATTCTTCAGGTGAGTGATCACGAAGTCTCAATCTTTCTTCTTTGATTCCAAGTGATAATAACCAGTTTTTGCAGAAATTTCTCCAATAGTTAAACCACTCTAAATCAGTGCCGGGTTTACAGAAAAATTCCAATTCCATTTGTTCAAATTCACGAACTCTGAAAATAAAGTTTCCCGGAGTAATTTCATTTCTGAACGATTTTCCGATTTGACCGATACCGAAAGGCATTTTCTTTCTCGTCGTTCTTTGAACGTTAACGAAGTTTGTAAATATACCTTGTGCCGTTTCAGGACGGAGATATACCGTATTTTTAGCATCTTCCGTAACGCCTTGGAAAGTCTTAAACATAAGGTTAAATTGTCTTATATCTGTAAAATTGTGCTTTTTACAAGTAGGGCACGGTATTTTATGATCGTCAACGAAAGCTTTCATTTCAGCATGCGTAAATGCGTCAATAGGCTTTTCTAATTTATAGCCGGTTTCTTGGCACCAGTCTTCTATAAGTTTATCTGCTCTAAATCTTTCATGGCATTCACGGCAATCCATAAGGGGATCGGAGAATCCGGCAAGGTGGCCTGATGCAACCCAAGTTTGTGGGTTCATAAGTATTGCTGCGTCAAGACCAACGTTATATTTGTTTTCTTGAACGAACTTTTTCCACCAAGCTTTTTTAATATTATTTTTTAATTCAACACCGAGAGGACCGTAATCCCACGTGTTTGCAATTCCGCCGTAAATTTCACTACCCGGGAAAATAAATCCCCTTCCTTTGCAAAGGTTTACAATTTTTTCCATTGTTGCAACTTGATTGTTCTCTTCCATAAAATCACCTTTTTAATATTATTTATTATATTTTACACTACCTATAATTAATAGTCAAGTAATAGAGAATTGATAAATTTTGAAAATATGCTTTTTTATTTTTAATAAATGTGTTACAATGTTAATAAATAAAATTATTTGGTTATAGTAAAGGATTTTTATGTCCCTTTTAGAAAATATAAAAACTCAAGAAGAATTAAAGAATATAAATAACGAACAAAGCATTTCGCTTTGCGAAGAAATAAGAAAAACAATTATTGACACGGTAAATAAAAACGGTGGGCATCTTTCGTCTAATTTGGGCATTGTTGAAACAACCGTTGCACTTTGTCGTGTTTTTGATTTTAAAAAGGATAAACTTATTTTTGACGTTGGCCACCAGTGTTATCCTTATAAATTGCTTACGGAAAGATTTGATAGGTTTTTCACAATAAGGGAAAAAGACGGATTAAGCGGTTTTCCCGATAGAGATGAAAGTGAATATGATAGCTTTATAGCCGGCCATGCTGGGACTTCTATAGGTGCAGGAATAGGTAAGTGTATTGCAAGAGATAATTTAAAAGAAGATTATTACGTTGTTGATATTGTTGGTGACGGTTCAATATCAAACGGATTAAATCTTGAAGCATTAACTTCAAAAAATACAAAACCGAAAAAATATATTGTTATTCTTAATGATAACGGAATGTCTATTTCAAAAAACATAAACGGGTTTTATCGGTTTATAAGTGAAAAAAGGTTAAAGGATAGTTACGTTAAAAATAAAGAAAGAGTAAAAAAGATTTTTAAAGAATCTTTCGTTACCAGGTTTTTAAGAAAGGTTAGAAATTTTTTAAAAAGAATTTTAAAACTTCAAAATCCTTTTGAATCTTTCGGTTTTAAGTATTTCGGCGTTTTTGACGGGAATGACGTTAATGAATTGACAAGGGTATTAGAAAAAGTTAAAAATTATTCGGATAGAAAGGCGGTTTTATTACATATAAAAACAAAGAAAGGAAAAGGTTTTTTAGAGGCTGAACAACAATCTGATAATTATCACGGTGTTGGCACAAATATGTCACAAAAGACGGGTGCTTTTTCTAACTGTTTAGGTGAAACGCTAAAAGACATTATTGATAAAGATAAAAAAGTTTATGCAATAACTGCCGGTATGTGCAAAGGAACGGGGTTAACGCCTATTGAAAAAGAATATCCCGATAACTTTATTGACGTGGGTATTGCAGAAGAATTTGCCGTTAATTTATCTGCAGGTATGGCTTCCGAAGGGCTTAAACCGATTGTATGTATTTATTCAACGTTTATGCAAAGGGTATACGATCAAGTTTTGCACGATATATGTATTCAAGATTTGCCGGTTGTATTTTGTGTTGATAGGGCGGGGCTTGTCGGAAATGACGGGAAAACGCATCAAGGTGTATTTGATATAAGTTTTCTATCACACTTGCCAAATATTAAAATTTATGCACCAAAAAACACGAAAGAGTTTAAAGGCATGCTTTATAGTGCTTTGCAAGAAAATCATCCTGTTATTATAAGATATCCTAACGAAAAAGATATTTGTGAAAGCGGATGTGATTTTGACGGTAAGTGGGAAAGAGTTTCAAGTGGAAAAGAAGCAACTGTTCTTGCTGTTGGACCAAGAATGAACGACTTAGCAAATAAAATTAAAGAAAAGTGTGACGTTGAGATAATCAATGCCAGAACTATAAAACCGCTTGATAAAGATATGCTTAACAGTATAGAAAACAAAAAGATTATAACGTTAGAAGAAAATTCATTGATAGGTGGTTTCGGAAGTTTAATCGTAGATTATTTTAAAGAAAAAAATAACACCGTTTCAATAAAGAAATACGGCGTTCCGGATAAGTTTATAAAAAATGCAAGTATAGATGAGCAGCTGATTGAATGCGGTTTAACAGTTGAAAATATAATTAACGGGATAAAAGATTAAAAAGATAAAGAAAGTTTAATAGGATTTTTGTTTAAAGGTAATTCTTCAATAGGGTTACCTTTATTTATTTTTTCAACGTAAATCGTAAATAAAGTTATCAATACGGTAAAGAAATTAAATTCGGCACTTCCTACACAAGAATCGGCTTGATAAGCGAGAAAACCAAAAAACATAAAAAAACTAAAGTCTGATGTAGAAGAAGTAAAAATTCTGATTCTGATTATATAATAATATATATAGACGATTATGCCAACTATTCCCATAGAATAAAGAACTTGTAAAATAGTTGA
>JAZLMT010000020.1:0-8090 GCA_045598745.1 Christensenellaceae bacterium | reverse complement strand
ATCATATTAAATTTTTTACTGCTATTTAATCTCTTTAATAAACGTTTGACGACGCTTTTTAATAGAATACTCTAAAAATTTCCATTGAGCTTGAATATCAAGATTATGTTCAAGCATAGGATTACTTTCAAGAACTTTTATATTGTTATCAACAATATTATGGAATATCCTTGAAATAATTATTGCGTTAAGCCCTAAATTCTTATATTTATCTCTTGTCCCTATAAGTGCCATTTCAAGTTCTTGCGGTTTCTTTATGGATTTTAATAATCTTATTATCCCGTTCGGCGTCAACCTACCTTTACTCTTCTTTAACGCTTCGCAAATGGACGGAAGAACGACGCCGAAAGCAACAACTTCTTCATTTTCGTCAACAACCATACTAACGTATTTAATATTGCAAATAGTTGCAAATTGAGAAAGGACGTTTTCCTTCATCTTGCCTTCTACTTTAACGTATCCGTCTAATTTGCCATAAGATTCGTTTAACGTCTCAAACATACTGTCGCCGTATTTTTTAACAATTTCTTTAACGCTCATAGTTTCGGCAACGTCTCTTAAATGATACTTCTCTTTTATTCTCTGTGCCAAATGGTCCATTCTTTCATTGTATTCTTTAGGGATAACGAAGTTAAATTCTACCCATTTGGATTCATCGTTAAAGCCCAAAGTTCTCATATTCTTTGAAAAATACGGATAGTAATAGTTTGTTGCATAGGTTGCCCTTTCTTCAAAACCATCCGTTAGCATACCTTCTCTATCTTGATCGTTAAATCCCCAAGGACCGTGCATAATTTCCATGCCGTTTTCCTTACCGTAGTTTTCAACTGCGTTTAGTAGAGCCTTAAAAACATTTAAGTCGTTAATACACTCAAACCTAGAGAACCTAACTAATTTTTTACCAGTGTTTTTATTATCAACGTCACTAATAATACCTGCTATTCTTCCAACAAGTTCCCCGTCTTTATAACACAAAAAACCTTTTGCCTTTGAATATGCCAAAGAAAAATTTTTTTTCGGATTAAAAGTTGCCATTTCGTCACTTCTTAACGACGGAACGTAGTATGGGCAATTTTTGTATAACTTTAATGGAAAAGTTGCAAACTTTCTTAAATCACTTTTCGTTTTTAATTCTTTAACTTCGATCATATATGACCTCTTAACAAAATCTATAATAATTATACAAAACCCATAAAAAAAACACAATAATTTCTAAAAAAAAATTCTTCCCACATGGGAAGAATTTGTTACTTATCATTGATTATTTTTGATTTTTTCTAACTAAAAGCGGTGGATTTTCATCTTTTAGCGACATAATATATTGTTCGTATTCTTCATCGGTTAACTTTTTAACTTTATTCTTTTTTTTCGGCATACTCTTGCTCCTTTTTATATATCTTACCCCTATATAATATTTTTATACAACCGAAAAAGTATATAAACCCGATCCCACCTATTATAGGGTATAAGTATTTTACAATATTTGAAATTTTTATCAGTGATAAAAACAATATTAACAAAAACAGAAACAGTTCTTTATACCTAATATATTTATCATTTTCTTTTATAAACATTTCTTTAACCGAACATAAATCTGCAATCAAACTTGAAAACATAGCAAATAATAGCGAAAGACCGTAAAAAATTTTATTTATTTTTTTATTTGACAAAAACAAAAGCGGTATTTCTTTATTTATATTTTTGCCCCTATTGCAAATTGCAAACAAAATAATAAGCCCTAAAAAAACAATCACCATAGAAACTATTATTGCCGAAATCACACACGATTTTAAGCTTTTGTTTCTCGCTGATATTCGCATCACTTTAACATTTGAGAATATGTTCAAAAAAACATATAATATCGCCTTTATCGTTGAAGACAAAAAAGGCTTTTTATCAGGAACGTATTTTAGTTCTGCATTACGGAATATCAAACATACAGTTAATCCTATAAGTAGCGGAACGATAATCATGTTAACGTATTCCACACCACGAATATCTTTTTCAAGCACCAAAAACGAAATAAGTAAAAATATTATCGCATAAAAAGGAAATGAAAACTCAAACAACTCCGTATTCAACAATTCACTTATTCCCGAAAGAGAGCACACGCAAACTATAAGGGAAGAAACAATCGTTCCGAAAACAAAAAACTTCCCCTCAACTACGTTAATGTTTTTATTATATATTTTGCTTTTAAATAATGCGAACAAAAAAACAAGCACCAAAAAAAAGAGTATACCTGAAAACAAGAAAAAAGGGGCAAATCCGTTAAGCCCAAAAAAGTTTATAAGTTCACTTCCGGAAACAAAGCCCGCCCCCAAAATCGCGCCCAGTAAAACAAAAGAAATTTTCAAAGAATCAAAAAAGGTTTTCACACTACATTATATTGTGAAAACCTTTTGCCTATTCAATATTAACTGTTATTTTGAATTTACCTTTGCGCCCTTTATCTTTTTATACGTTGCGTCTTGTGAAAAATCTTTTTTCCCTTTATATTCACCGCCAAGTGCTTCTATCGCATATCTTAACTCTTCAAAATCGGCATAGTTGATTTTATCGCCTTCAATGGTCGCCTCTAAAAACGGAAGTGCCCTTTCGTCGCCGTATGATGCAAGATAGCCGGCGTAAAGCGGAATATTATCGGAATTCTTTACAAATTCTTCAATTAAAATATTATATACTCTATCGTCTTTTTTGCAATGAGATAAAATTTCGGTTAAATTTACTTTTTTATTTTCTTCCGTGTCCTTAAACTGCGCTAAAATATCTTCTTTTATATCATCTGCAAAGCCACATAAAAGTTCAGTTGCAAGTTCACGTATCGGCTCGCTATAATCCCAAACGATAAATTCCAAATATCTTTTTATTGCCACTTTTGAATTTTTATCGTTTAATATATTCATAAGGTATAGTGTATATTCTTCACCGTTCTCTTTGTTTAATAATTTTGATATATCGTTTTCTATATCTTCTTTTGCCGTTATTGCTTCACATAAAAAATCCGATACGCTAACGCCCTTTTCTATATGTTCTTTTAAGCACTCCAAAAGTTCGGCGTTTGAAAATGCTCTGTAATAAGTATTAGGCGTTTTATTATCAAGTTCACTAATCTCTTTATCGCCGAACTCATCGTATAAAAGCGGAATCTTATTCTCTATTTCCTCCGGCTTGATTTTTCCGATATTTGAATAAACGAATTTTTCAATATACTTATCAAAGAGTTTATCAACGTCAATTATCTTTATCATCTTTATCTCCATATAAACTTATAAGTTTATCTAAATTTTCTTTTTTACATCTGAAAAGCCTTGCAATAGAATTTGTTCCCTTAAACCTTTTATAATCGCACAGAAACAATATAAGTCCCGCAAAATCTTCTTTACTGAATTCCTTCGGGAGAAGTGAATCTCTAAATCTTCTATACACCTTATTAGCATTGAAAGCAACTTTATCGTAATTATCAATTTCTATAAACGAAAGTTTTGTCATAAGCAAGGCGTATGCAATAAACAAATCGTTAAATTCTTCTTTATCTATAAAAACAACCTTTCTGATTTTAACTCTATTAAAAAAGTTTCCGCATGCAAGCCCTATAGTGCCGTTAAACCCGTTTACTATAAGCGTGAATATCAACGAACCTTTCGCACTGTCACGCACTTCACTGTCGGATAAGACGTCAAAAAGAATTTTATCGCTTCTTTTATCGTGCAAAGTTGCCAATAAAAAAGCCATCATTTTGCTTGTCTCTTCATCACCGTGATTAAAAGCCCATAAAGCATCAAATAAAAATTCTTTTTTTGATAGTTGCTTTTTTATTTGCGGTAAATCCATTGCCAGATATTTTGAAATTCTTTTTTTAACGTTTACCCTTTCCGACTTCGGATAATCGTCCTCATACGGAATAGGAAATATCTTATCCATATTCTTTCCGTCCAAAATAGAAACGGTAGCCTTTAGATAATAGTTATAAACGGCATTATCGGGAACGATAGAAACAAGTTCAAAAAAAGTTTTTTTTGCTCTCTCGTATTCTCCTGCGTTTAATAAAGCTAACGCTAACAAGTATTTCAAATTGATTTCGTAAGGCCTATCTGAAGTTATTAAATCAATATACTCTATTGCTTTTTTATGCTCGCCACGTTCTAATGAACAGGTAGCAAGTTTATAGTTATCTTCTTCCCTGTCTTTTTCGGTTAAAAGAGCCTTTCTGTAATAGTAATCGCTTTTATCATCGTCATTTTTAAGATTATACATACTTGAAAGGTTACAAAGTGCCGAAACGTTTTCGCCCCTTTCTTCTATAATCTTTTTATTTATCTCTATCGCCCTGTCAACGTTACCGCTTAAAAACTCTGCAAGCGACATTTCGTCCTGTGCTTCAAAGTATTCTTTAGCCCCCTTCGGCACGCGTGAAAGTGCTTTAACCGCACCCCTAAAGTCGCAATTAACTATTAAACTTTTGCCTAATTTTATTTCGTCCGAAAAAGTGGCTTTTTCAAACGGATAAGCTATCTTATAAAGTTTTTTCGTGTTAACGTTGTTTGTAAAATATTCTAAAATTTCGTCGCTTAATTCTTCTCTTTTTAAGAACCCGTCAACCGAAACTTTTTTATTTAGGTAGTAACTTGAAAGAATAAAATTATCCAGATAGAAAAAGTTTATTCCGAGTTCTTCGTAAGCGTCCCCCACCCCTTCTTTTGGGTTTTTACTTAAAAATTTTATCCAGTATCTGTTAGATTGTTCATAAAGCCCCATTTCGGAATAAGTTAATGCAATATTCTTAATAATGCCTAAATCTTCTTCTTTATTTAAGGCGCAAAAAAAATAGCGAAGCGCATTTTCGTATTCTTCGTTTTCTATACACTTTTCTGCTAATTTTTCATATCTTTCAATACTGTTATCAAACTCTATTATTTCTTCCATATTAAAAAAGTTTATCTATATCTTCTTTTGTAAAAAGGTATTTTTTATTGCAAAATTCACAGCCGACTTCAATTTTACCTTCTTTTTCTATAATATCGTAAAGTTCAGCTTTCCCAAGTGAAATCAACACGCCTTCTATATATTTTCTGCTACACAAGCATTTATATACGGGATTGTATTCTTGAAATTCTATATCACCGAAAAGTTCATATAAAAGGCTTTTTGCTCCCTTTTCTTCTATAAGCGTTGAAACCTTTGTTAAGCTTTGCATAAGTTTTTCAACTTTTGCGATATTTTCTTCACTTGCAAAAGGAAGTGCTTGCACGATAACACCGCCGGCACCTATACACTTTAAGTTTTTGCCTATTTTAACGCCAACGGCAATAGCTGTCGGTTGCTGTTCGGAAATCGCAAAATAAGAAGTAAAATCTTCTGCTATCTCTCCCGAAACAAGTTCACTACTACCGGAATATTGTTCTTTAAGCCCCATGCTTTTAATCACGGTTAGCCTTCCTTTGTGTCCAACGAAACCGCCAACGTCAAGTTTTCCGTCTGATCTCGGTGGCAAATCGGCAGTCGGGTTCAATACCGAGCCACGAATTTGTAGTTTACCGTTTCCGCAAACCGTAATCCTTCCACCCACGCCGTCACCTACGATAGATATTGATAATTTATCCTTTTCGTTCTTCAAAGTGGAAGCCATGAAAGAAGCCACCGTCATAGTTCTACCAAGGGCTGCTGCGCCGACAGGCGATAGTTTATGAATTTTTATTGCCTTGTTAACCATATCCGTTGTTTCTAACACAGAAACGGAAAACTGATTTTCAAAAACAAGTGCTTTAAGAAGTCTATTCAAAATGGCCTTCCTCCAACTCCTGATGTGTAGGAAGCGGTGCATCTTCACCTTTATAAAGCGCTTTCAAAATAATAGGGGCTAAAATAGAACTAACCAAAACGAGCAAAACGGTTATAGCAATATACTTTTCGTCTAACAGCCCGCCTGCCATACCTTTTTGCGTAACGATAAGAGCAACTTCGCCCCTTGCAATCATGCCGAATCCTATTCTTAAACTATCTTTATTGTTAAATTTAAATAATCTTGCAATTCCGCCACAGCCGATAATCTTCATTGAAATTGCCAAAATAACGAAACATAAAGCAAACAACAAAACGTTTAGATTGAAACTTTCAAAATTTATCCTTATACCTATACAAGCAAAAAAGATCGGCCCGAATAGTAAATAAGAACTTATAGTAACACGCCTATCAACGTATTCTGCAGAAGTGTGGTTGGTTGACAGAATAAGCCCGCAAATAAATGCGCCGGTAATATCGGCAACACCGAACACGTATTCTGCAATAAATGCGTAGATCATGCAAACGCCTATTGAAAAAATAGGTATTCTTCTGGTATGTGGATTTTTCTTTTCTATATACTTAAATAGTTTTGAAATAAAAAATCCCGCACTTATTGCAAAAACGAAAAAGGCAAAAATCCAAGCAATAGATATTATCGGTAAATTATTGGGATTTATCAACTCTAAAACAGGCGAAGTAGATTCACCTTTCCCGGCAAGCGAAAGCGCAATAGATAAAACGATAATGCCCAAAATATCGTCAATGATAGCGGCGGACATAACTATTGTTCCGACTTTCGTTTGAAGTTTTTTAAGTTCCCTTAAAACTTCTACCGTTATGCCAACCGAAGTCGCCGTCATAATAACGCCGATAAAAAGCCACGTCGTCCACGCTTCGTCCGGCAAAAACAAATACCCCAAAAGCGTTCCTGCCCCAAGCGGAAGCAGAACGCCACCCAAAGCGACCATAAAGGCAACTAAACCCGTCTCTTTTATATCTTTAATATTCGTTTCAAGCCCTGCCGTGAACATAACGAAAATAACGCCTACTTCTGAAAAAGCTTTTAAGTAGTTGTTGTGAGAAAGTGATATAGGGAAAATTTCACTTCCGCTTAAATCAAAAATCATACCCCAAATAGCAGGGCCGACTAACAGCCCCGCAATAATAAAGCCTAAAACTTGTGGAAGCCCCAATTTTCTCATAAAGATTCCGAAAAGTTTACACAGTATTAAAATAACGCCTAATTGACATAAAAATTCCGTTAAAGACGTTTCCATTTATATCACCTTCTAAATAATAGACGCCAAAATAAATTGGCGTCTTAAAAAAACTAATTATTTTTTATTTTTCTTCTTGTTTCTTTTTGCTAATTCTTGTTTAGCCTTTTCAATACGCTCTTCTCTTTCCTTTAAGATTTTATCTCTTTCTTCATCTTCTTCACTTCTTTGGAATTCCGGATCGTTTTGGTGTTCCTTTATATATCTTTCGTTATCTTCATAGATAGCTTGTTTACTTTCGTTAAGCTTTTCAATATCCGCTCTGTTAAACGACGTAGGAAGTTCAGCAATCTTTAATTCGTCATCCGTGATAGGCTTAATCGGTTTATCGTTAAGTGAAGATTTAGAAGCAAGCGCAACTTGTTCTCTATATTGTTTAAGCGATTTAGAATCGCTGTCTTTAATCTTTACGTAAATACCCCTATTCTTTTTAGCACCGATTTTATCGTTGATAAATTTATCATAAGCCCATTGACAATAATCCGTCCAAACAAGCATAAATAAAGATATACCGAAAAATGCCAAAAGCGCATATCCTATAAATTGAAAGAATCCGCCCAAAACTATTAAAACAACAGGTATTCCACCCAAAATAGCAAAGAAAAGATTTTGTGGAAGTAACCCGACAGTGAATAGTATAGAATTCTTCAGTAATGCCCAAAACGATAATTTATAAGTGATGCAAAGTGACGTTCCGTGAATAGTAACGAAGAAAATAAAGCCCATAAATATATAGGTTATAACCTTTGTTATGACGAATAGCCACGTTTGACCTGCTCCACTAACGATAAGTTGATCACATAATGCTAACGTTAAAAAAGAAATATAATATAAAACGGAAGCGATAAGATATAATAAAATCAACTGTAAGATATTTTGCTTAATACCTCTCCAAAAATCGTTTGAAACAAAAATACCTTCAGTCCAAACCATATTTCTCATAACGTAAGCCCCGCCGGAAATACCGATTGCCATTATAACGAAAACGATAGGCAAAGCAATATTTAACGTAAAAGCAATATTAACGTC
>JAZLMT010000019.1:0-4482 GCA_045598745.1 Christensenellaceae bacterium | reverse complement strand
ATTATAACGGTAAGATTTTAGACCTTAATAATGAAGATAAAACTTTATTAAATGAGTATAAAGATATTTTTAATTTTAACGTTTTATATACGATTTTACCTAAAAAAAATATTGAAAACGGAATTTGTTTAGCTGATTATAATTTTATAAGTAAAGAGTTATCGTTTAATTTAAGAAATTCCGATAAAGTTATTTTATTTATAGCGTCTGTTGGCTTAAACGTTGATAGAGAGATTAAAAAGTTTTCGCTTGTTTCACCGCAAAAGGCTCTTTTAATAAACGCTTTCGGAACGGAAAGGGTAGAATCATTATGCGATACTTTCGTTTGTTTTTGCGAAAAAGAATACGGGAAGACTGCTCCGAGATTCAGTGCCGGTTACGGGGATTTAAATCTATCGGCACAAAAAGATATATTCAGTATTCTTTTACCAAAAAAAATAGGTGTTTCGCTTAACGATAATTTGATTATGTCACCATCAAAAACGGTTACCGCTTTTATGGGATTATGTAATGATAATAATAATGATTTTAATAAATGCAATTTATGCAAAAAAGATAATTGCGAATTTAGGATAAAATAATGGATTTTAGAAAATTTTTACAAAAGAATATCGTTTTACTTGATGGCGCAACCGGAACAATGCTCTTAAAAAACGGGCTAAAAAGCGGTGAACTTCCGGAGAGAATGAATATTACGCATAGTGATATTATCACGAAAATTCATAAAGAATATTTTGATGCGGGTAGTAACGTTGTTTGCACAAATACTTTTGGTGCAAATATTCTAAAATTTTCAGAAAACGAATTAGAAGAAATTGTAAAAAACGCTGTAAGTAACGCAAAAAAAGCCAGAGAACTTTCAAAAGGTAAGCAAAATAAGTTTATTGCTTTAGATATCGGCCCAACGGGTAAAATGCTTAAGCCTTTCGGTGATTTGGATTTTTTGGATGCGATAGAGGTTTTTAAAAAGACAGTTTTACTTGGTATTAAATACGGTGTTGATTTAGTTTTAATAGAGACAATGAACGATATTTATGAAACTAAATCGGCAATAATTGCTGTGAAAGAGTGCTGTGATTTACCGATTTTAGTTAGTAATGTTTTCGGTAAAGACGGATTAATGCTTTCGGGAACAACACCTGAATCATCCGTATGTATTTTAGAAGGCTTAAATGTTGATGGGCTTGGTATAAATTGTTCACTTGGTCCAAAAGATTTATTTGGCGTTATAGATAAAATGCTTGAAAAATCTTCAACGCCGATTCTCTTTAAGCCAAATGCAGGCCTTCCGACCGTAGAGAATAATCAAACTGTTTATAACGTTTCAAAAGAAGAATTTGCAGATAACGTTTTTGAAAAAGTAAAACAAGGGGTTAGAATTGTTGGCGGTTGTTGCGGAACTACACCTGAATATATTAAAGAACTTTATTTGAAAATAAAAGGTTTTAAAGTAAAAGAAATTACGGATAAAAAAATTACAAACGTTTCTTCGTATTCAACGGCTGTTCAATTTGACACGCCTAAAATTGTTGGCGAAAGAATAAATCCTACAGGTAAAAAACGCTTAAAACAGGCGATTTTGGAAGAAGATATAGGGTTTATATTAGAAGAAGCGATTGCACAGGAAAAAGCCGGTACACATATTTTAGACTTAAACGTCGGTATCCCTGAAAAAGACGAACAAGAAACACTTGTTAAATTCTTAAAAGAGATACAAAGCGTTGTAAAAACTCCAATTGAAATTGATACGGTAAACGTTAATGCGCTTGAAGATTCGTTAAGAGTTTATAACGGTAAAGCACTTATCAATTCCGTAAACGGTAAAGAAGAGAGTATGAACGCCGTATTTCCACTCGCTAAAAAATACGGTGGTGTTATCGTTTGTTTGTGCCTTGATGAAAATGGTATTCCGGATAATGCTCTAGGAAGAATAAATATCGCTAAAAAGATAGTAAATCGTGCTAAACAATTTGGTATTAAGGAAAACGATCTTATTTTTGACGCTTTAACCATGACGATAAGTAGTAATAAGGATAACGCCATAATCACTCTTGAAACGTTAAAGCAACTTAATAAACTTGGGCTTAAAACGATTTTAGGCGTTTCAAACGTTTCTTTCGGGCTTCCTAACAGAGATTTGTTAAATTCAACTTTTTTGGTTTCTTGCTTAAATAACGGTTTATCTTGCGCTATTATGAATCCTTTATCAAACGAAATGATGAAGGCATATTATTCTTTTAATGCAACTTTCGGTTTTGATAATAATTTTGAAAATTATATTTCGTTTACAACAGGTATAACACAGGAAAAGAAAGATTTAGATGAAAATTTAACTTTAAAGCAATGTATTATAAACGGAATAAAAGATAAAGCGAAAATTTTAACAGAAAAGCTTTTAGAAACAAACGATGCACTTTCAATAATAAATAGTTTTGTTATTCCGGCACTTGACGAAGTTGGTAAAGGATATGAAGAAAAAAAGATTTATTTACCTAATTTACTTATGAGTGCGGAAACGGCAAAAGTTTCTTTTGAAGTTATTAAATCTAAAATGGTTTCTAATCAACAAAACAGATTAAAAATTGTTCTTGCAACGGTTAAAGGCGATATACACGATTTAGGTAAAAATATCGTTAAAATGATGCTTGAAAATTATGGATTTTGCGTTATTGATTTAGGGAAAGACGTTGAACCTGTTTTGATACTTAAAAGCGTTATTGATAATAACGCAAAAATTTGCGGTCTTTCCGCTTTAATGACGACCACTGTTCCATATATGAAGCAAACTATTGAGCTTCTTAAAGAAAAAGCCCCATGGTGCAAAACCGTTGTCGGTGGTGCAGTTTTAACTGAAGAATACGCTAAAATGATTGGTGCTGATAAGTATAGTAAAGATGCGATGGAAACGGTTAGATTTGCTGAAAAAGTTGAAAGCGATAAAAAAGCAAAAGGTGAATTATGAGAGATTATAGTGTAGAGTTAAAAAACAGGGTTGAGTTTATAAGAAATTTATTAAAAGAAAGCCATGCAGACGGAATAATTTTTGGGAATAGTGGCGGTAAAGATTCTGCTCTTTGCGGAATTATTTGCAAAATGGCTTGTGAAAATACTATTGGCGTTATTATGCCGTGTTCTTCAAAAAGGAATTTTTCTTTAGATAAAGACGACGGAATTGCCGTAGCAAAAAAATTTGATATAAAAACAGAAATAATTGACGTAACATCTATTAGAGATGAACTTAAAAACAAAGTCAGCGAAAAGGTGGAAATTAATCCTTTAACGCTTTCAAATATAGCGCCAAGAATTAGAATGGCAACGTTATATGCTATAGCAGGAAGCAAAAATCTTCTTGTTTGCGGAACGGGAAACAGAACGGAAATGTATTTGGGGTATTATACGAAATGGGGTGATGGTGCTTGCGATTTTAACCCGATATCAGATTTAACTGTTGGTGAAGTTTATGAGTTTTTGCATTATTTGGGTTGCCCTGAATGTATTATAAATAAAGCACCATCTGCGGCTTTATACGAAGGGCAAACCGATGAAGACGATATGGGTATGAAATATAGCGATATTGATTCATTTATAACCAGTGGAAATGCTCCTGATTTCGTAAAAGAAAAAGCAACGAAAATGCATTTAAGAAGTGAGCATAAAAGAATAGGTGTTAGGCATTATAAAAACGTTTGATATTAAAAGAGTGATATTAAAAGAGCCACGAATTATTTCGTGGCTCTTATTTTTTATTTTGCAGTTAAATCATATAAATGTTTTTTGTATTCATCCATTGATTTTTTAATGATTTTGATTGCGTCGTCTTTATCAGCACAAATATCAACCGAAGTATGTTTTCCTTCAAGTTGTTTATAAACAGAGAAAAAGTGCTTCATTTCATCAAAAACGTGGACAGGAAGATCGTTGATACTTTTATATGTATTGTAGTTTGGGTCGGCAAACGGAATTGCAATAATCTTTTCGTCAACAGCACCGTTGTCATCCATAACAATAACGCCGATAGGGTAACACTCAACTAAACTCATAGGTATTAAGCTTTCCGAACATAATATTAAAACGTCAAGCGGATCGCCGTCTTGGGCGAGTGTGTGAGGAATAAATCCATAGTTTGCCGGATAGTGAGTTGAAGTATATAAAATACGGTCAAGCCTTAATAAACCCGTTTTTTTATCCATCTCGTATTTTTGTTTTGAACACTTACTTATCTCAACAACGGAGATAAATTTTTCAGGTGTGATACGGTTACATTCTATATCGTGCCAAATATTCATAAAAAAAGTCCTTTTTTTTTATTTTATCACAAATAAATATAAAATAAAAGCCTTTTTTATAAATTTTTTAACTTGATTAAAATTTAAATTTTTGATATAATAATTTAAACAAAATAAAAAGAGGCAAAAAATGAGTTATAATTGTAATCATGATTGTTCTTCATGCGCAAATAAATGCAGTGAATCAACAGATTTC
>JAZLMT010000018.1:0-9737 GCA_045598745.1 Christensenellaceae bacterium | reverse complement strand
CTTCATTTTCTTTAATACGTCCATAGCGTCACGGCGAACGTTTCTTATAGCGACTTTGCTGTCTTCTGCCATTTTCTTTATTTGTTTAACCAATTCTTTTCTTCTTTCTTCGGTTAGGGCAGGGAATACCAAACGGATAACTTTTCCGTCGTTGACAGGATTGATGCCAAGGTTTTCTGTAATAAGTTGTTTTTCAATAACCTTAAGCATATTAACGTCCCATGGGGAAATGACCAAGCATCTTCCTTCTTGAACGGACATATTTCCTACTTGATTGATAGGCGTAGGCGTTCCGTAGTAATCTACCATAACTTTATCTAGAATATGTGGATTTGCTCTTCCTGCTCTGATAGTAATGAATTCTCCGTTAAGAACGTTAACTGTTTTTTCCGTCTTTTCCATTGTTTCCATCATCAAAGTTTCAAATTGTTCGTTTTCAATAGCCATTTTATTTCTCCTAATTTTTTGTTTTAATTAATCTTTAATAAGTGTTCCGAATTTCTCGCCCGAAACGGCACGAAGAAGTGCGTTTTTTTCAAACAAGCCAAATGCGAGAACGGGAATATTGTTTTCCATACAAAGCGTGATTGCTGTCGTATCCATTGCCTTTAAGCCCTTTTCAATATATTCTTTATATGAAACGCAGTCATACTTTTTAGCGTTTTTATTTATCTTCGGATCGGAATCGTAAATCCCGTCAACGTTCTTTGCTAAAAGAAGTGCGTCCACGTAAAGCTCTGCAGCCTTAAGTGCGGCACCGGTATCCGTTGTGAAGAAAGGATTTCCCGTTCCGCAAGCAAAGATAACGATGTTGCCGTTCTTTAAGTGTTCCATTGCGCTCCTTTGTGAATAAGGCTCGGCAACTCTGTTTATTTCAAGTGAAGTTTGAACTATTGTTTTTGCGCCCTTTCTTTCCAAAGCGTCTTGAAGAGCAATCGCATTTAATACCGTTGCCAACATACCCATGTGATCGGCAGCACATCTATCCATGTCTGTTCCTTGTCTGCCACGCCAGAAGTTGCCTGCGCCAACGATAATTCCTATTTCAACACCCGTTTTATGAACGTCAATAATTTGATCTACGATGCTGTTCATTGTTTTGTGGTCAATGCCGTGCCCGATTTCTCCGGCAAGTGCTTCGCCCGAAAGTTTTATAATAACTCTTTTATATATGCTTTTTGTCATAACGCACGTCCTTTTAAAAATTATATTTTTAATAGTATATCACAATTACATTATATTTGTCTATATGAAAAGGTAAAAATACTTGTTATTATTTATAAAATCAACATATTGTTTTCGTTGGTTTTAGTTTGAGACACAAGATTGTATATGTCGTTTGCGAGAACGTCTTTATCAAAGCACTCCATAGCCGAACCTTTGAGTTTTATCGCATCGCTTTTTCTTGTTAATAGCGGATATTTTGAAGTGTTTGAAACTGCACTCAAAAATTCCATATCGTTGCCGTTTATCGCTAAAACTTTTGCATATAAATCACTGTTTAAACTCTTTATAATAAAATCTTTTTTAACCTTAAGTAGGGTAGAGAGTAGTATTCTTCTAACCCTTGCTTCCGTATATCTTTTCGTAGCAACTTTTTCTATTAAAGATTGTAGTGTTAAATTATCTTTAATTAGTGCTTTTATTCTGTTTTCAAGCCCTTCGGTGCAGTCTAAAATCTCACTCATTTCGTCTATATCTTCTGTGATAACGGAAGATAAAAGTATTTTTTCAAAATTATACGGATAAGGCTTTAATGAAGAATAAACGAACTTCGGCACACTCTTTTTTAACGATTTTATTTTTCCGATTTTAATTTTTTCCCTAATGCTTAAGGCACTTGTTATTCCACTCTTGATTTTTTTATCGTTATGGAAATTTTCACGTAATAGCGGTTCTATTTCAATACTGCTGTTAAGAGATAAAAGTGCTTTTGTGTATTCAAGCCCGAGAATATTATTCGGGGAAGAAATAAGCTCTTCTTTTAAATCTTCTTCGCCGAGTTCTTTTAGCGTTTCAAACTTTGCTTTGGCAAGCGAAATTCCACCATCTAATTTTTCTTTTAAAATCTTTTTGAATTCTTTGCTTTCGTCGTTCATGGCTTTTGCAAGTGAAACGTAATCTTCTTTTACTCCGCTTTCAACGCCGAAACAAATAGAGTCAACGATATTCAGTGAATCAATAATTTTTATAGCACCTTTAGCGAAAAGTTCTGCGTTAGCGGTAGCAAATACCGTAGGAAGTTCTATCACCATATCGGCACCGGCAATTATTGCGTGTTTTGCACGTGTGAATTTATCCAAAACTGCAATTTCGCCACGCTGTGTAAAATTACCACTCATAACGCAAATGATTTTATCTGCGTTAAGGGTATTTTTAACGTATTCAATTTGTTTTAGATGTCCAAAGTGAAAAGGATTATATTCACAGATAATTGCGCAAACCTTCATAAAGAAACAAACCTCCAAAATTAAAACGGTATAAATAAAAAATATGGTTGCTTTTTTTTAATTAAAAGTGTAAAATATTTATTGTATAATTTATTATGTATATTTTACTACATATTACAATTAAAAACAATTAAAGAGAAAAAATTTTTAAGGAGTTTTTTATGGCTAACGTTTTAGAAAATATAATGGAACAAGCAAAGAAGCTTAATAAAACGGTTATTCTTCCGGAAGGCGAAGATGCAAGAGTTGTTAAGGCTGCTTCTCTTTGTGTTAAAGACGGTGTTGCAAAGATCGTTCTTTTAGGTAACGAAGAAACAATTAAGAAAAACAATCCGGGCGTTGATTTAACGGGGGTTACGATTGTTGATCCTGTTACTTCGGATAAAACTATGTCTTATGCCGAAATATTATTCAAGGCAAGAGAAGGCAAAATAAATAAAAAGACCGGGCTTCCTGAATATGCAACGGTAGAAGACGCTAAAGCAAGCATATTAAAAGATTACACTATGTATGGCGCACTTATGCTTAAAGCAGGGGAAGTTGACGGGTTGGTTTCAGGCGCTTGTCACTCAACGGCAAACACACTTCGTCCGGGGCTTCAAGTTATTAAAACTGCCCCTGGAATAAATACTATTTCAAGTTGCTTCGTTATGGTTGCTTCGGGTGAAAACAAATATAATCCTGACGGCGTTGCAGTATTTGCAGATTGCGCTATCAATATTGAACCTGATGCAAATCAAATCGCAGATATTGCTATTTCTTCTGCAGATACGGCAAAGAATATCGCAGGTATTGAACCGAGAGTTGCTATGCTTTCTTTCTCAACTATGGGAAGTGGTAACGATGATAAATATTTTAAGTCGGTTCCGAAGATGCAAGAAGCAACGAAGATTGCAAAAGAACTTGCTCCAAACTTAACGCTTGACGGCGAATTTCAATTTGACGCTGCAGTTGCACCTGAAGTTGGTAAGTTAAAAGCACCTAACTCAAAGGTTGCAGGTAACGCAAACGTATTTATTTTCCCAAACATCAATGCGGGAAATATCGGATATAAGATTGCACAACGTTTTGGCGGTTATTTAGCACTTGGCCCTATTTGCCAAGGTTTTGCAAAACCGATCAACGATTTATCACGTGGTTGTTCTGTTGACGACGTTGTGGCTGTTGTGGCTATTACGGCACTTCAATCTAAATAAAGGTTTTCTCATCTCAATTTACTGTGTTTCTGCTTCGGTTTTTGACTTTCATGACCAAGCGGTCTATTCAGTCCAAAAACCCTTGCGAGCCTTGTATATTGAGCGATAAACCCTTTATTGATATTTATGTATAAGTTAAATTAAAAACAAAAAAAGGAAATTTAATAATGAAAATTTTAGTAGTAAATGCAGGTAGCTCATCACTCAAATATCAACTTATTGATATGGATAACGAAAGCGTTATATTAAAAGGTCTTTGTGAAAGAATCACCTTTAAGGGTTCACAATTAACACAAAAAACTTTTGATAAGAGAGAAACGGTTATTGAACAAGATATGCCTTCACATAAAGAAGCAATGGAACTTGTTCTTAAGGCTATGCTTGATCCTGAAAAGGGCGCACTTAAGAGTGTTTCCGAAATCAGTGCGGTAGGTCACCGTGTTCTTCACTCCGGTGAAGATTTCAAAAACTCCGTTGTTATAGACGAAGAAGTTATTAAGATTTGCGAAAAAAATGCAGAACTCGGGCCACTTCACATGCCGGGAAATATTTCTTGCATAAAGAGTTGTATGGAAGTTATGCCGGGTGTTCCTATGGTTGCCGTTTTTGATACGACTTTCCATGCTACGATGCCGGATAAAGCATATATGTATGCTATTCCATACGAAATGTATGATAAGTATAAGATTAGAAAATACGGTTTCCACGGAACGAGCCACAAGTTCGTCAGTGAAGAAACTATTAAGTTTTTAGGAAAGAAAGATGCAAAACTCGTTATTTGCCACCTTGGAAACGGTTCTTCTATTTCTGCCGTAAAAGACGGAAAGTGCCAAGATACTTCAATGGGCTTTACTCCGCTTGAAGGTTTGGTTATGGGAACACGTAGCGGTGATATTGATCCAGCCGCAGTTGATTATTTAAGAGTTAAAGCAGGATTAAAACCTGAAGAAGTTGTTAACTACTTAAACAAAAAATGCGGTATGCTCGGTATTTCCGGTTTCTCAAGCGATATGAGAGATTGCACGGCAAAGATGAGAGAGGGCGATTACAGAGCAAAACTTGCTGTTGAAATGGTTGCATATAGAGTTAAAAAATACGTTGGTTCATATCTTGCAGTATTAAACGGTGCTGACGCTATCGTATTTACGGGCGGTATCGGTGAAAATGCTAAACATATCCGTAAAATGGTTATGGAAGATATGGAATACTGCGGTGCGATTTTAGACGACAAGAAGAACGACGAATTTGACGGAAACGGAATCGGCGTTATTTCAATAGACGATTCAAAGTGCAAGATTTTAGTTGTTCCGACAAACGAAGAATTATCTATCGCACGTGAAACTAAAGCACTTACTTTAAAGAAATAAAAATATTTTGTAAAAAAGTTGACAATAAGTTATAAAAAGTATATACTTATTAAGCATTTTTGAGAGAAATTATGTTGATTGACCTTAAAAAGATAGAGCGTAGCGGTAAAAGAGAGTGTGATTTTCACTTTGAATATTTGCCGGAGAATTTAATATCAACTATTCCGAACAGTGAAATAGTGCTTCCTATTTCGGTAACGGGAACGGTGATTTTAACGGATAGGCACGCTTGCTATATTGAAGGTGAAATCGCTTATACTGTAAAAGGCGAGTGCACGAGATGTTTGGAAGAAACTTCTAAAAACTTTATTAACGAACTTAAAATTGAAGTTGATGATAAAGACGAAGTTTATCCCGTAAAAAACGATATGGTGGATCTCAAAAAAATTGTTGACGACGAAATTATAATGAACTTACCTGTAACGTTTCTTTGTAGTGAAGACTGCAAAGGTATATGTTTGGGTTGTGGTGCAAATCTCAATTATGAGAAATGCAAGTGCGAAAAATAAATAGGAAGGTAGAGAAAAATGGCTGTTCAAAAAAGTAAAACAAGTAAGCAAAGAACAAATACGAGATATGCTCAATGGAAGTTAGAAACACCTAATCTTTCAGAATGTCCACAATGCCACGAATTAAAGGCATCTCATAAAGTTTGCCCAAAATGTGGTTATTATGACGGAAAGCAAGTTATTGATACAACGAAGAAAGAAAAGAAAAACTAATTTAATTTAATCAACAAAACCACCGCAAAAGCGGTCTTCTCATAGGGAAAATAAACTTATTAAAAAAGTATAGCCCACTATATCTCGCATTTTTGCGAAATATAGTGGGTTTTTCTTGTCCACAAAAGATATAATAGTTATATTTTTAACTCTGTGGTTAAAAGTGATATGCAAAACAAGTTTTGCGTTATCTTTTGCGAGAAAGATTTTCTCGCAAAGTTATATTAAATAAATCCTTAACTCGTCGTTAGACGAATATCACTGCCGAAAGGCAATATCACTCGCCATAAGCGAATATCACAAATCCGCTTGCGGATTTATTTAGTTATCGCAATTCCCTACGGGAAGAGCGATAAAGCGGTGGTTTTTTGTTTTGTAATTTTTTTAATTTTATTTTTGTTTTAGTCTTGACAATAATAATATTATTTGGTAAAATACAATATATTATTATATTAAAGAAGTATACTCTTGGAGGATCTGATTTCATGAAAGGGGTTGTTGTTCAAAATAGTCTTGGAAAGCCAGCAGGTATAAATGATGTCATTTTACCAAAAAAACACATCGGAAGAAAAATACTTATAGTTCTTCTTCATATTCTTATTGTGGCAGGAGTTTTGTTATATTTTTATTTAACAAAATGGCAAAAGTTTACCGTAACTTTTATTGATACCAATGGACAAGAAGCTTGTAAAGCCAGCGTAACAATAAATAAAACTTTAACCAAAAATGATATTCCGTCTATAGATGTTGTTGAAGGATATACGCTAAATTCGTGGGCATTGGAAAACGGAACGAATTGGGCGCTTGCTGGTAATGAGACTAGTGTTAAAATTAAGGACAACATAACAGTTAAGGCTGTTCTTAGGCCAAATGTTTATAATGTAAAATTTAAACTTCCTATTGATGGTTCTGGTGAACCGATAGGTGATTTTTATGGTTCTCAAGTTGCTACAAATATTTATATTGAATATGATTCTATCTTAAAATTCCCTACTGTTGTAAGAAAAGGTTATGATGCTATTTGGAAAAATGCAAGTGGCACGACTATTAGTGATGAGACGGTATTTAATGAGTTAAGTGATCAAGTATATACCGTTGAATGGGTAGATCATACAAAAGTTAATTATGTTTTAGGTGAAAACGGTGTTAATGATCCTAATGCTTATACAACTTTAACATATAATGTTGCTTATGATTTTACAAACCTTATTCCTATAAGGGAAGGTTATACATTTATAGAATGGGAAATTGAAGGAAATTATAATTTAAGTGGAACTTGGAGTTATAATGAAGTTGCTTCTATAAACGTTAAAGCAAAGTGGGAAGCAAAGGTATCTGAGGTTACGTTTATAAGTGATGGTGAATTAGTTGGAGCTCAACAGATTAAGTATGATCAGGAAGAATATGAATTACTTAATCCTTCTAAAGAAGGGTATACTTTTGTTGGTTGGTTTAAAGATGGCGTTTTATATTCTAATAATGTTAAATGGCATGATATCGGAGGAGTAACCTTAGAAGCAAAATGGGCAAAGACGGAAATTGATGTAGCATTCTCATCTGATGGTAAGTGCTATGATTTCGAAGCAACAGGAAAAGCTATAAGCGGACTTTATGAAGGTAAGATAGTTAAGGCTAGATTTGACAGCTATAATTATGATACAGACCAAGTTGATTACTGTGTTGTTTCCGAAGTAGTTGTTGATCCACAAAAACAAATCACTGAAGATGGTCGCTATATAACATATCAATTTGATGGTTGGTTCTTTGATGACAGATCAAAATGGGAAAACGGAGATATAATAACATTAGATTTAGGTATAGAAAATATTACGTTAACATCTAAATGGAATATCATTAAATATGAATTTAAGGATACCGAAGATTTCAAAACTAATATAATGAAATTGAAATATCTCACTGAAGCAACGATTGATGAAGATTTAACGGAAATAAGCAAACAATTATCTCAAGGAAATTATCCATCAAATTTAACCAAAATAACAACAAGCAATTATGAGATTATTGGCGAAGTTATAGATGGTGAATTTATAATATCACAAGTAAAATAATAATTATTAAAAACATCAAAACCACCGCAAAAGGTGTCTTCTCATAGGGATTTTTGTTTATAACAAAAGTATAGCCCACTATACTTCGCATTTGCGAAATATAGTGGGCTTTTCTTGTCCACAAAAGATATAATAGTTATATTTTTAACCCCATGGTTAAAAGTGATATGCAAAACGAGTTTTGCGTTATATTTTGTAAAAAATTCAAGGTTCTGTCCTTGGCGGGTTCTTATATTTTTTTTTGCAAAGTTATATTAAATAAATCCTTAACTCGTCGTTAGACGAATATCACTGCCGAAAGGCAATATCACTCGCCATAAGCGAATATCACAAATCCGCTTGCGGATTTATTTAGTTATCGCATTTCCCTACGGGAAGAGCGATAAAGCGGTGGTTTTTTGTATATTTAATAAACTATATATTTAAAAGAAAAAAGCTACTCGTATAGGTAGCTTTTATTTTTATTTTTCTATTAAAACGGCAGATGCTTCTGCACAGATTCCTTCTTCACGCCCAACAAACCCCAAACCTTCTAAAGTGGTTGCTAGAATTCCGATATTGTCGGTAGGTATATTTAATACCGTTGATAAATTTGACACGATATTCGGAATATGGGTTAACAGTTTTGGTTTTTCCGCCATAATAGTTGCCGATATGCTTTTAACTTTTAATCCCTTTGCATCAATCATTTCCAAAACTTCTTTTAACAGGAGTATGCTGTTTGCATCTTTATATTTCGGATCTTTATCGGGGAAATAGTATCCTATATCTCGCATTGATGCGGAGGCAAGTATCGCATCCATTATTGCGTGGGTTAATACGTCTGCATCCGAATGCCCCAAAAGCCCTTTATCGTGTGGGATAGTAATTCCGCCCAAAATAAGTTTTCTGTTTTCTACTAATTTATGGCAATCAAATCCGACACCAACTCTACAAACACCTAAATTGTTAAAAATTTCAAAATCATCATGATAGGTAAGTTTTGAATTTTCTTTTTCACCAACAACTAAACGTGGGGTAGAGATGTATTCTAAATATACTTCACCGTCGTCGTTAAAAATATCCTTGCCTGCTTTGTCGTAGGCTTTTTTAATATCTTCCACAAAAAATGCTTGTGGCGTTTGAACTTGATATAAACC
The DNA here is from genome assembly GCA_045598745.1 of Christensenellaceae bacterium. GTDB lineage: Bacteria > Bacillota > Clostridia > Christensenellales > Borkfalkiaceae > UBA1259. The sequence continues at coordinate 794 of JAZLMT010000018.1, read as the reverse complement.
TTCTTTTCCAACGTAAGCATTTATATTATTATCTATAGCCATGCAAATTGTATCTCTTGATGGGATAGCCGTTATTGCACTTCCGTAATTTTGAACGCTTTCTATACAATCGTTAATAATTCTTTGGCTACAAAACGGCCTTGCTCCGTCATGAATTAAAACGATACCTTCCGAAACTTCTTTTAACGCGTTTTTAACAGAGTCCGTTCTCGTTTTTCCGCCAAGCACGATTTTAATATTTTTTGGAAGAAGTGTTTTAACTTCTTTTTCGTCTTCTTTGGATACCGTAACTATAATATTATCAACGTTTTTGTTTTTTATAAAAGCAGATAGCGTTCTTTCAATAACGGTTAAACCGTTAAACTTTACTAAAAGTTTGTTTTTTCCAAAACTTGCTCTTTCGCCTTTTCCGGCACAAGTGATAATTGCTGTAACCATACTCACTCCACTATAATGCGGTATAAATTTTCCGCTTCTTCTTTTTTGACTGTTTCTTTAATATCTAAAATTTCAAATTTAACTATACCTGAATTAAAAACAAGTTCAACTATATCGTTAACCTTAATATTAAAAGAAGGCTTAACCGATTTGCCGTTAACTTTAACTCTGCCACCGTCACAGGCTTCACGTGCAATCTCCCTTCTTTTTAATAGTCTTGAAACTTTAAGAAATTTATCAATTCTCATAGTAAACCCTTATATTTTTAATGTATATATTTTGAATATTTATATTGTAACATATTTAATAAAAAATATCAAATTGTTAATTTTTAAATTATTTTTAAAAAACGCTTG
>JAZLMT010000017.1:0-16452 GCA_045598745.1 Christensenellaceae bacterium | reverse complement strand
CGATAGTCGACATATCAAGATACAAAAATGATATAGAAAATATAAATTATAATATTACAAAAATAGAATGTAAAAAACAATAAATTAATAATATTTAAGTAAAATAAATTTAAAAAATTCAAAAATACTGTAAGGCTCTGTGTTTAAGCTACCACCTATTAAAGGGATGCCTCATATAAACTCGCATTGACTTGCAAAATTATTGAAAAAGATGACACAAAAAGAACTGTCATTCTGTTTCACTTTTTGTGGTAAGATGCTACAATATCAAGAACCCTAGAAAGTAATTTTTAGGTAAAAAATGAATAAAAATACCGATTTTTAATCAAAAATCGGTGGTTTTTAATACCTTAAATCAAATTGATAGTTGGTCTTGCAGTAATATTAAATGAATAAAATATAAAATTATGCGAATATGTTTTTTTCGTCCGCACAAGTTGACCTTTTGAAAAATTCCCATTTTTACGCTGCGAGACGAGCGATGGATTTTGCCGTTTTTATATATCGCTCACACTATCTTCAAAAAGTGTTTATAAATCGTAGAAAATTTATGTAAGTTACACTTGACTTTTTTGTGGTAATGAGTTATAATCAAAAAAAATAAAAAGGGGAAAAACATATGAAAAAACTCTTAGTATTTCTATGTGCTATGATTATTAGCATAACTGCTTGTTTTTCATTGGTTGCTTGTGGAAATAAGTATCCAACGATAACATTTATGGATGGTGATTCGAAAATTGTTGCTGTTTCATCACAAGAAGGCTTACAAGAACAACTCGCGAAGAGCATTACTAAAGAAGGAAACAAATTTTTGGGCTACTTCCTTGATAAGGAATGTACAAAGCCGTTTGACGTAAACAATATGCCTGAAGAAGACTTTACTCTTTACGTAGGTTGGCTTGCTTTAGAAGCATTTAATAAGATAAGTATTTCGGCTGATGCAACGCTTGATGTTGGTGCTCCTGCTCCTATGGGTCTTGATGCAGATGCAACTGTTTTCTATAGAGAAACAGTAGAAGGTATCGATCTTATTGTTGATGCACAAGCAAACGTGGCAGGTGTTACTTACAATGCTAAAATTTACTATATTGACGGTTTTTTTGCTGTGGGCACGTCAGCAGGGGAAGCCCCACTTGTTTACGATGCAGATAATATCGGAACTCTTAAAGAACTTAAAGATGACCTTTTGGAAGATCCGCAAATTAAAATCGTTTACGATTTTGTTGCAGATATTTTAGCAAAGAATGATATTACGATTGATGCTAACACGTTAAAACAAATGTTCTTATTGCCGTCTAACCTTAATATTAATGAGTCCGTTGACATTGCAAAAAATGTTGAAGGAATTATTGATGCTATTATTGAAATTAAAGACACACCGATTTATGATGTCGTTTTAAGTGCATTGGTTCCAGAAGATCAAATTGAAAGTGCAAAATTAGCAGTTGACACATTCCTTGAAGAATTATTTGACGACGAAATAACAATCGAAGAATTTATTAACAAACTTTTAGATTTGGTTGATTTAGACATTGGAAAAGTATTGGTGGCAATCGATGGCTTACAAGAAACATATAAAATCGGAACACAAGATGTTATTGATTTAATTAACACTTTAACGGAATCAGAACTTCCTGATGCAAAAGAACAGCAAACAATTACAAATTATTTTTCTGGTTATTTTAATCTAGATAATATTTTAAAAACTGAACTCAGTGTTTTGTTAACAGATATTATGGGCGAACAGGTAAAACCTAGTGAATTATTACCGATGATTAAATTGACACGTGACAATACTACAGTAGGTACTATGTTAGATTTAGTTATAGGGCTGTTCGATATTGGGATGGACATAGACGATATTTTGATGATTGCCGATTCAATTGTCTTTAACAAACTTGAATTTGCTGCAGTAGTTAAGACGGATGCAAACGGTCTTTTAACTAAACTTGTACTTGGCACGGATGACAGTATTACTTTAGGAGAAGATACTTATTCGGTTGATGTTGATTTGTCAATAGATTTAGGATATGGTCTTTTTGGTGAAAACATTTTTGTTCTTCCTGAACTTGCCGACTAATCCAAAGATGTTTATCGTTCGGTAAAAACATAGAAAAAGCAAAAACTCCATTAAGAAAATGGGGAAGTAATAAAATTATAATAAAAGGCGTTAGCGATGGTTTAGTCTCTAACGTCTTTTTAATGTTTAAAATTTATAGTAATACTTGCAGCAGTATAAAATGAATAAAACGCAAATTCAAGCGAATATAATTTTTTCGTCCGCACAAGTTGCACACCTGAAAAAATACCCTTTTAACGTCGCAAGACGAGCGATGGATTTCGCCATTTTTTTAATATGGTTGCAAGACTCCATACAGAAAAAAATTTTAAAAAATTTTTTCAAATATGACTGTATTTGTCACATATTATGTTGTATAATAACAAAAAAAGGAGAAAAAATGGTAAAAATTGTTAATGCAAACATAGTTGACGACGAAATAATAAGTAATGTTGACGCTATAATAAATCCTACAAATCCTTATATGATTTTTGGTTCAGGTGTTTGCGGGGCTATTTTTAAAAAAGCAGGCATACAAGAACTAGAAGAGTATTGTAAAAATATGTTTAGTAACACAATGAAGACTTGTGAGATTAGAATTACTCCAGGTTTTAATTTACATTGTGACATTGTGTTTGCACAAGGGCCTAGAGTTATAGATTATAAAAAATATGAAGACGCCGAGTTTGATTTGCTGTTAACTTATAAAAATGTATTAAAAGAATGTATAAGACGTGGTTATAAAAGCATAGCGATACCATCGTTGGGGACGGGTATATATGGATTTAAGAATGAAATAGTTGCACGTAAAGTATTAGAAATTTTAAATTGTGAAGAAAAAATGCAAATTCTTTTCGTACATATAAGTAAAGAAGTTTGTGAACTTTATAATAAAATAGAAAAGGAGATAAAATAATGCACAAATTTAAGGAAATTGAAGAAATTATTAAAACGATGGAGTATTATAACTACAAGTATATTAACGATAGTGATAGTACGAGAGATAAGTTGTTAAGAAGACAAAAAGGCGAAGAGTTTTCTCTACAAGATCATTTGGGTGCTTTAGTTTTTGCCGAGTTATCTAATCAAAGGCCATGGGAACAGATAGAAAATAATAAACAAAAAATAATTGAAATTTTCCATTACTTTGATGTTGACTATTTAAAAAAAGTTAATCCCGAAGAATTAATAAAAGCAATAAAAGATATTCATTGCGGGAATAGACAAATTAACAAACAAATGTTAACGTTAAAAGATAATATTTTAACTTTGGAAAGGATTGAAAAAGAAAACGGAAGTATTGATAAATATTATAATAGTATAGCAAAATACGAATTGATAAAATCATTAAGTTGTGGGAAATACAAACTAAAACAAATGGGCATGCCACTTGTTTCAGAGTACTTAAAAAGTATGGGTGTAGATATAATAAAACCTGATGTACATGTTTGTAGGATATTAGGTAGATTAGGATATACAGAACATAATCCGGCTAAAATAGAAGAAGCATATAATATAAGTGAACAAATCGCAAAAGAATTTGGAAAAACAAATATAGAAATTGATTCAATACTATGGCAATATGGAGCAAAAGGTTATTTTGAACAATGTGGAGAAAATCCTAAATGTAAAACTTGTTTTGTTACTGATTGTTTTTATAAAAAAAGTACAGAATTAAATGTAAAAATAGCATGTTTTGAACAAGAACCGAATAAGAAAAATTTTGTTAATGTAATAAACATATTAGCTAATATCAGTTTTATTCTTCCTTGTAGTGCAAAGGTATCTAATGAAGATATAGAACAAATGTTAAAGGCGTTAAAAGATGACGAATTGAAAAACAAAGTATTAACGACGAAAAAAGAAATAAAATTGAAACCTTTAACCTTATTAGATAGTGAGAATAAAAAATATATTCCTATTTTTACCCATAAGAATGAAATGGGACAATACAAACATTTTAGTCAAATAACAGATGAATTTGTTCATATATTAAAAGTTGCAAAAAATAACAATTATGACGGTGTTGTCGTAAACGCTAACAGTAAACGATTTATAATATATTCTGAGTTATTTGATATATTAATAAATACAATTCATTAATTCACTGTTATTTAAAATAAATACTGGCTGAAAAAATCGACACAAAAAACGCCATTTTGGTGCTCTCCCTTTTTGTGGTAAGATGCTACAATATCAAGAACCCAAAAAGTAATTTTTAAGGTAAAATTAAATAAAAGCACCGATTTTTGATTAAAAATCGGTGCTTTTTATTAATGTTTAAAATCAAGTTGATAGTTTATATTCGAGCAAAAAAGACAAAAAAACATGAGAAAAAATTTTTTTTACCGGCACAAATTATATACCTTGGTTGACTTTTGTTAAACTTATTGTTATACTATCACCTGCATATACGGATAGATATAGATAATTACCCACCCCCTATATTATTCCGATTATGTTAAGGAGAAGGAAAATGACAAAACAATTAGCCAAATTATTTGCTGTATTATTAATATTAGTTTGTCTTGCTTCATGCACGAAGCAAGTAAACGCACAAAGTATAACAAAGATAGAACCGTATATCTATGAAGTTGAAACGTATAACGAATTAGACTGGGATTTCGCCGATGAATTTTGGGCAAAAGATAACGATAATTGGAGTGGTGGCGGTTGCAGTGCAATTACTAAAATCGTAGAAGGTGATAGGCGTTTGATCGGGCGAAATATGGACCTTAATATTTCCGAAAACTGTGCCTATATAGTTCGGACAAATGCAGGAAAGTATAAAACGATAGGGATTCAATACACGTTTCGTGACGTTTCACCAACCTATGCGGAAGTTGAAAAGAACGGGATGTCGGAAGAATGGAGCAAACTTTTACCGTTTTATTGTGATGACGTTATGAATGACCAAGGTTTATATATAGAAGTGAACATGAGACATGGTGAATACTATCCGAATGGTGACGATATGTTTGCTATGAAGGGAACAAATCCAAACGGAGAAAGGCGTGTTCACATGTTTGAACTTCCACGTTATATTGCCGAGAATTGCGCTACAATTAATGAAGCAAAAGAATACGTTAAAACTTTAGATATTTATTCAAAGAATAACTATTGGAATTATTGTTTTGTTATGGCAGATGCAACAGGGGCAGCAAGTTTACTTGAATTTTGCAATGACGATTTATTTGAAACGTCCGGCGTTTATTGGTTTGATGAAACACCAAACGGTTTATATCTTGAAGTTGACGGTGAAAGAACAGAATTTGATGCTTCGTATTTAGATGAATTTCAGTATTACGGTGAACTTAATTATCACGCTATCGGTCAAACGAATTTTTTCATTAACAGATACGGATTTTTAAGGCAAGATACTAAATCCGGATTTGGAAGATTAGTTACGTTGCAAAACGGAATCGACGCAGTAAACAGCAGAAAAGATATGTATGATTTGATGAATAAAGTTTCATATAGCAATTTTTATAAGCCGTATGATGACTGTAAAGCAAATCATTTTGATCCGAGAAGCGAGCAAGTTGGTGAACACGGGCCGATTAGTTTAACTTCAGGGGTAGTTATGAATCCTAAACTTGAATCGTATATTAAAGAACTTATGGATGAATATACTAGGCCTATCAGAGCAATGTCTCGTGAAGAAAAACGTAAAGCAAATGAATTTTGGGAATCAACGTTCACTGAAGTCGTTGATATTAAAGAAAGGGCGATTTTCGTTAGAATATATGAAGACGAGAGCCTGAAATTCAAGATTACTTTTGACAAAACAACCACAATAGAAAATATTGAATAAAGAAAATGAAAAAAATTTATAATTTAATAAACTTACGTATAGCGTTTTAAGCAAGTTTTCTTTTACTACATTAAAAGTTTAGTGATTAAATCAAACTGTTTATAGACGTTAATTAAAAAGGCACTTGGAGTCAAGTGCCTTTGATCTTTTTAAAAAAATTGATTTATAAAGAAAATTGTAGTATAATAAAGTTAGCAAAATATAAAGGAGAAATATTATGCCGATAAAAAAGAGTGCCAGGGCAAGAATGAAGGAAGCCGTTGCAAATGCTTTAAGTGAAGGAGATTGTTGGAGAGCCAACGAGATAACCGCTAACGTTATGGTAGGGACTACGATGATGATAGTTTTTATGGTAATGATACTTTGTCTTATTCTTAACGAAGTGGGGGTGTTTTCAGCCGATAAAGTTATGATGAGATGGGCCGTTTTGATAGCAGGCGTAATAGAAATACCTATAACGGTTTTAAACACTATATACGTTGGAACAAAAAAGTGGTTGAAGTTACCGCTTATGATAGATTTGATTTTGATATGTGGAACGCTCGCTACGACTTTAGGGCATAACGTAACGTTAGTTATGGTGTTTCCGATAGTTGTAAGCACGAGATATTTTGATCAAAAATATACGAGAGAAGTTACCATAATGAGCGTAATTGTATTTACGCTTGCGTGTTTGGTTAGTGGGTATATAGGAATTGTAAACTTAAACGCTGTTAAAACACTTGAAGGTGAAGTTATTATTTCCCAAGGTGAAAATATCAGAGAAGCGATTTTAAACAGTAATACATTTAACAGGTCGGAATACATAAAGAGTTTGTTTTTAAACGACTTTGCCCCACGTTGTTTGATATTCATTGCTTTGTTCTCAAGTTGCAGTTACGTTGCAAGTCGTGGCAAAACCATGATAGAAACGCAATCGGAAGCCACTAAAAAATCTACGAGAATAGAAGCCGAACTTGATCTTGCTACTACTATTCAAACAAGTATGTTGCCGTGTCTATTTCCTGCCTTCCCTGATCACGAAAATATAGAACTTCAAGCAGTGTATCATCCGGCAAAGGAAGTCGGTGGCGACTTTTACGATTACTTTGTAATAGACAAAACGCACGTCGGTCTGGTAATAGCGGACGTTTCGGGAAAGGGTGTAGGTGCAGCACTGTTTATGACGATTTCAAAAACCGTTCTTAAAAACCAACTACAACTTGGTATTTCACCGGAACAAGCAATAATGAACGCAAATAAGCAATTATGTGAAAATAATGACGCCGGTTTATTCGTAACTTGCTGGGCAGGGGTTTACGATACGGAAACGGGTGTTTTGAAGTTCGTAAACGCAGGGCATAATCCACCTGTTATATTAAGAAATGGCGAAATACCACACTTTATTGCACAACGTAAAGGATTCGTGCTTGCCGGTATGGAAGGATTCAAATACCGTGAAGAAGAAATACAACTCAATTCCGGCGATGAAATGTTCTTTTACACCGACGGAGTTACCGAAGCAACTAATGCAGAAAAAATGCTGTATGGCAACGACAGGTTGTTGGATTGCCTTGAAAAAGGGCTTGACAAGTCGGTTAGCGAACACATGAATATGTTAAAAGAAGATATAGATAAGTTTGTTGGTCCAGCCGAACAGTTTGACGATATAACCATAATGGCTATGCGTATCCATTAAGTAATTTTAAAAAGAGCCTTGTTTTGATAATAAGGCTCTTTTATATATAATGTATGGATAATGTATTGATTTTTTTAAAAAATATGATATAATTATAAAAATAAATATAAAAAAATGATATTTTGGAGGTAAATCTAAAATGTTAAAAAGTAAAAAGACAATTTTAGGCGCAATACTTTGTGCCTTAATGGTGGTATGTTTTAGCGTAGGAGTGTTTGGATTAACATCTAAAGCCGAAACGGCGTTTGCTACAACCGAACACGACCATAGTACTTGGACAAAATGGGGCGATGATGATAATGAACAAACAAGTTTGCCAACCGAAGCAGGCAATTATGTTTTAACAAGAGATGTAACACTTTCATCAACTTGGAATGTTCCGGCAGGAACATCAACCGAACCTACAATAACAAATCTTTGCTTAAACGGCCACGTTATTAAATTAGAAAGTGGAGAAACTGGAAGTGTAGTTAAAGTTCCAGAATTTGCAACACTTAATCTTTATGATTGCGATACAACAACAAAATATTATTTTTCAAAAGATGCAACAACTGGACTTTGGACACTTGCAGAAGACCAAACAACTCCTACTGACTATTCCGTAGTAGGTGGTTGTATTACTGGTGGTGTGTCTCTTTGTGGCGGTGGAATAAACGTTGAAAAAGCAACCTTAAATATGTATGGTGGCAATATCGTTGGAAATGCAGCTTCAACTTCAAATAATAGTGATGGTGGCGGTATATATTTAAGAGGAACACTTAATATGTATGGAGGCAGTATTATTGGAAACAATGCCAAACACAATGGCGGTGGTATTTCTATGAATAATGATGAAGGGAATACTGTTTTGAATATCTATGATGGTTTAATAAAGGATAATACAGCAGCATACATTGGTGGCGTTTGTATAAATGGCACATTTACTATGAATGACGGCACAATTAGTGATAACTGTGCTATTGATCAAAACCAAGGCACTACAGGTGGTGTGTGTGTTCTCAATGGTGCATATTTCTATATGAATGGTGGCAAAATTACGAACAATACTGCAATAGATTTGGGTGGAGGTGTAACAGTTCAAGGAACCTTTTTTATGACTGGTGGAGAGATTTCAGGCAATACAACAGGAACAGTCGGCGGAGGAATATTCGTTGACGGAAGACAAATTGTTAACAGTAGGTTCTGTTTGGGTGGCTCTGCAAAAATCACCGGCAATACTGCAGGTGTTATAGGTAGCAAAGTGACAAATAATATTCATTTGGATAACGGCAAGACAATTACTATTGGCACAAAAACTCAATCAAATGATGGCAATGGAGTTTTGGCACCAACTGAAGATATGAATGTTGGCATAACACTTCTAAATATCACAGGCAATTTTGCAACGGGTGTTTCAACTGCCGATTATTTGACTTGCTTTACAAAGGACAGCACGTCAAATGATATTAAGTTAAAAACAACTGCTAATGGAAATCCGGCAACTTACACATATAGTATTGTTCACGAACACGAAGAAGACGGTATCGATTTCCAAGCATGGAATAATAGCAATTCACTTCCAACCGATGCTGGAAATTGGTTCCTAACTTGTGATATAACCCTTTCTTCAATTTGGAATGTTCCAAATGGCACAACAAACCTTTGCTTAAATGGACACGTTATTAAATTAGAAAGTGGAGCAACTGGAAGTGTAATCAAAGTTAATGAAAATGCAACACTTAACCTTTATGACTGTGGAACAACAGAGCACAGCGGTTATGTTGACAGCAATGGCTTGTGGCACTATGACAGCGCAGGAACACACGAACTCCTTGAGGGAGAAACTGAAAAACTAATCTCTGGCGGAATTATCACCGGCGGAAATAATAACGGAGAAGGTGGCAGTACAAAAAATGGTGGCGGTGTTCATGTTGACAAGGGTGAGTTCAATATGTATGGTGGAAACATTGTTGGAAATTATGCCTTTAATGGTGCCGGCGTGTATGTTGGTGGTTCCCTTGATAAGACCACAACTCCAAAAACCCTCTACAATGGCACATTTAATATGTATGGTGGAAAAATCATTTATAATACAGCAAAACAACTTGGTGGCGGTGTAGCTATCGAAAGTGACGACAAGGGCAAATTCACTATGACAGGCGGTGAAATCACAAACAATGTAGTGGAAACCAGGGGTGGCGGAGTGTTTGCTCAAAGTAATATTACTCTTGGTGGCAGTGCAAAAATCACCGGAAACACTGCAAAAGGTGCAACCAACAATGTTTATTTACTTTCTACAACAAATTTTTCACCAAAAATCACACTTGGCACAGGCACGGGCGAAGATGGAAATGGTGTGGCAGTTCCAACAAATGATATGCAAATTGGCATAACACTTGCAAGTAAAGTTGGACAATTCACAACTGCTGGCACAGCAGATGATGTAGCATATTTCTTCTCTGATAGTGATAGTTATAAAGTTTGCTTTAATGCTGGAACAGAAGTAGAAGGCGGTGAATATTTAGAACTTCAAGCAAAGACTATTGCCGACATTTTGCCTGAAGATTTACTAAATAATTCAAATAATAAATGTAATAACGAAAATGGCTATTCCGTTGCTTATGTTAATAATAGTAGTTTATATTTTCAAGATAAAAGTAGTCCAACAATCTGTACTAATCTTCCAATAACTACCACACTTACACAAAGCGATAATAATTACAAAGTAACCGAAGGTGGACTAACATTTATATTCGAAATGAATTCAAATGTTTTAGTAAGTATAACTGTAAGTGGTGCTTCATTTGATGATTTGAATGGCAAATACCTTGTACCACATGTTCACGGTAATTGGGCGGTAACTTGCGGTGATAATACTATAACTTTAACTTGTGGAAATGTAGGTTGCAGTGAAACTCCGTATAGTGTAACGTTAACACTTACAGCAAGCGATGAAGTGTTTAGTGAGGACGCAAATCATAAATATAGTAGTGCAAGTGCAAATTGGAGTGATACTGAATTAGGTTTACCACAAGCAGTTCTTAAATATTATCTTGTAACAGATGCCAAACCGGTTTTAACAACAAACAAAAATAGTGGGGCAACAAAAGATGAAGATGGTTCTGCTCCACGTTGGGCTGGAAATTATATTGTAAAAGCCACAATCACAATTAATGAAACATCTTACACAATCGAAAAAGCATTTGCAATCACAAAAGCCGAAATAAATCGAGTTGGGTTTAACAGTGATAAGGTTGAACAACCTGTTGCAACCAAGCAAGCAAAGAATCCAGCGTTTATCTTCCCAACACAAACAATGTATAGTGGTGCAATCAGTTGGTCACCTACGCTTTTAACGGGAAATAAATTTGACTATAACACGGTTTACACGGCAACAGTAACTCTTACTGCAAATAGTAATCATAAATTCAAAAATGGTGAATTAGAAACAACATACCTTGTTGAAGGTTGGACAAAATCAACTGATAGCACAGATTCAAAACTTATTTATACAAAAACTTTTGAAAAAACAGGCAAGATACCACAAACAGTTGAAATTACAAACGATATTTCAAAAACTTATGATAAACAAGCAGTATCCGCTACAACTTACACAAAACTTGGCGATGGAACAGTTACAGTTGAATACAAACTTGCAAGCGAAGATGATGATAAATACACAACAACTGCTCCAATAAATGCAGGAAGTTATGTTGTAAAGGTTAGTGTTGTTGAATCCGAAACTCATTTAAGTGGATATGAAACCGCAGAATTTACAATTAGCAAAGCAAAAGTTACTGTTCCAACTGCAAAGAATAATTTAACTTATGATGGAACCGAACAAACTGGTGTAACACTTCCAGACAATGCTTTGTTTACACTTGAAGATAATACAGCAACAAATGCCGGAAATTATATAGCAATCGCAACTTTAAGTGATAAAAATAACTATGAATGGAATTTGGATACACCAACAAGCGATAATCAAGAAATTGAATGGTCAATTTCTCCAAGAGAATTGACAGTTACAATTGCAGACAAGACAAGTGTTTATGGTGATGAAATCGTAGAACTTACTGCAATTTGTGATAATTTAGTGGCAGGCGATAATGCAAGCGATTTGTTTAGATTAGAAACAGAAGCAACAAAAACAAGTGATGTCGGTGAGTATTTAATTTGGGCAACACCAAGTAACAATACAAATTACAATATTACTTTTGTTGGAACAAGTTTGGACTATCCTGAATATAGCACATACACAATCGCTAAAAGAGAAGTAACACTCGCTTGGGGTGAAACGACCTTTACTTATGATAAGACGGCAAAATTACCAACGGCAACTGCCGGAAACTTGGCAAACGGTGATGAAGTAACGGTAACGGTAAGTGGTGAACAAACGAACGCAGGCGACTCTTACGTAGCAACTGCAACCGCACTTTCAAATTCTAACTATAAATTGCCTGAAATCAAAACAACAAATTTTGTTATCAACAAAATTGATTACGATATGACCGGAGTTGCGTTTAGTGATAAAACCGTTAAAACAACAGATGATGATGCTGATAAAAAATTGGCAATTAGTGGCACACTCCCGACAGGGCTTGACGGAATCGGGTTAACGGTTAGTTACGTTGACAACGACAATACGGCTCGTGGTGTATATACGGTAACGGCAAAGTTTTCAACTACTTCAACAAACTACAACGTGCCGAGCGATATGACGGCAATACTCACAATTCTTTGGGTAAGAGATTCCGAAAAAGAAAGCGGAAGCGATAACGAATTAGTAATAGTTACAAGCGACAGCGGTATCGATCCGTTGCTTACGTTGAAAGTCGACGTTGTAAAGTTAGATAAAAATAACAGTCAGTATCAAGAAGTAACGGACAGCATTAAGAAAGATAATTCATATAATCCTAATCTTGATAAAGTTTTCGGTGTTTATGACGTATCTTTAATTGACCAAAATAACGTAAAAGTTCAACCTGACGGAACGATAAAAGTCTATATGACGATTCCTGAAGAAATCAAAGATTGTGAATTCAGAATTTACCACGTTCGCGAAGGGGTTGCGTCAAAAGTAGAATACGCAAAAGAAAACGGCTATGCTGTTATTGAAACCGACGAATTATCCGAATTCGTATTCGTATACGAACAAACTTCGCTTCTCCCTTGGATTATTATTCTTTCGGTAGTTTCTGCTTTAGGGCTTGCCGGTATAGTTTTGTTACTCATTAAAAACAAAAAAGATAAACAGGGGAGGAAATAAAAATGGAAACACCGATATTTTATGTCCCGGGGCACATTGAGGCAGTAATAGCACTTGCGATTATCGCAGGATTATTACTTGCCACAAACGTGGTTTTATTAGTTTTATTTAGAAAAAAAAGTAAGCAGACTGAAGTCTCGAATCTTATTGAAAACGTTGAAACCGAACCTGCTGATACCGAGCCTATTGTAAACGAAGAAGTATCGCTTAAAGAAAGTTTGGCAGTGGCAGTAGCAACGGGTGCAAAGGGTATTGTGACGAAGAAATCCATAGCCGATTATCTTGAAAATACTTATGGCAAAGACGTAGAAGTAAACCGTAGAGCGAACGCTACGAAACCTGCAATAAGTAAAGGCAAAACCGAAGGTTTACCGCTTGCAGATACGCATTACACTCTCGCAAACGGCAATAGAAAGTGCTTTACTTACGTTTACGAAACGAACGGCTCTGCATTACTTTTAATCAAAGCACCCGAAGATTATGCAGGCTCGCTTAATAACAAGCACGAACTTGTCCATCTTTCGGCTTTCCCGAAATCAAAAGACACTTGGTATTCGGTTGCTATCGACGACAGTTGGACGGAAAGTCAAGTTTATAAAATGTTAGACGACGTTAAAAAACTTAACGAAGGTGGCACGTTTAACGTTGTGAAACCGGACGCTGAAGAAGACGAAGAAATCGAAACCGAAGTGGTGTACGACGAAGTTAAGGGTGCATTTGTAAAAATCAGATATAACAAGAGTTTTACTGCAAAATTGATTCAGTCGAAAGACGAAACGAAAGACTATTACAGCAAACTCAAAAACTATATTTTGTCTTTCAGATTCGCAAAAAAACAAATAAGCGACAAAATCTCGTGGAAGCACGAATCCTTCCGTTTAGGTAGAGATATTCTCGTTAAGATGATAATAAAAGGCAAAACGCTTTGCTTATGTTTACCGCTTAATGCAAACGATTATGCGGATTCTAAATATCACGTAGAAGACAAGTCGGATAAAAAATCTTATTCCGTTACGCCGACTATGTATAGAATAAAGAATTCCAGAAGGTCGGGCTATGCAAAAGATTTAATTGACGTTGTTATGAAGGCTAACGGATTTGAAAAAGCTGAACTTAAAACAGTCGATTATGTAAAAAATTATCCTTACGAAGAAGTTGAATCGTTAATAGAAAAGGGCTTGGTTAAAGTTCTTGACGACTCAAACGACGTTCGTCCTATAGAAAAGGCTACTGAAATCAACGTATTAAAGGAGGTTTCCGCTACTCAAGTAGATAAATTGATGACCGATGAACAAACGGAAATACTTACCGAAAAGAGTCAAAGAATTGCTGATAAAACGAGAAAAACAATGATAAACGTTGATACAATATCGGAATACTTTAACGACGGTGAAACGGTAACCCTCGAAGAAATTAAAAAGAGAGTTCCTTCCTTTGATAAAAAGGCAACTTATTATAAAGTATGTGCAAGGGGAACGCTTAATAAAA
The DNA here is from genome assembly GCA_045598745.1 of Christensenellaceae bacterium. Classification (GTDB taxonomy): domain Bacteria; phylum Bacillota; class Clostridia; order Christensenellales; family Borkfalkiaceae; genus UBA1259. The sequence goes on along the minus strand of JAZLMT010000017.1, from coordinate 2,165 downwards.
AGTTGACGGTAGATGCCGATGACGTTTCCGTAGAAGCAAAGAAAATGATCCTTTTAACCGGCGGAAAGGTTATCTTATCTACCAACAAGTAATATTCTTATATTTTGACCTTATAAATAACGTCAATTGGTGAGTGTATGAGATTAAATCTTTTAGGGGAACGATACGGTTACTTGACCGTTATTTCTCATGCAGAAAACATAATTTGATATAATGTTGTTAAATCAAGGAGGGAGGGTATGAAAAAGAATACGTTACTTAGAAAGTCGCTACTATTATTTTTATCGTTCGTTATTTTGATTTCGGCATTTAGTGGCTGTAAAGGCGATTCAAGCGTTGCCGATTTAGTCGTTTACGGCACTATTTATACTGCCGAAGACGAAAATGACGGTTTAGCGGAAGCGTTTGCCGTTAAAGACGGCAAATACATTTACGTTGGAGATAAAGAAGGCGTAAAAAAATACTTTAAAGAAGGCAAAACCGAAGTAGTTGACAGAACCAACCAAGGATTGATTATCCCGGGTTGCACAGAAGGGCACGCACATTATTTTAGTGGAACAGGTCTTAATACAGTGCTTCCCGGCGGTGGAAAAAGTTATACCGAAATATTGGCGGTTTTAGAAGAAAAGGTTAAAAACGAAAATATAACACAATTCCTTACTTTCGGTTGGAAAACCATGGAACTAACTGCAAAGAGAGATGAAGGATTTAATTTTGCGGAAGAAATAGAATTGATAGCACCGGGTATCCCTGTTGTTTTATTAGATGACTCCGGACACAGTGCGGTATGTAATAAAACGGCACTACAAAGAGCAGGACTATTAGATACTCCCGAAGTTCGTGGCGGAAAAGTTTATCTTGACAAGAACGGAGAACCGAGTGGTTACGTCGGAGACCAAGCAGTGTTTTACGTTACCGACAAAGTAATCTCTAAACCTCTTAACGACGAGCAATATAAAAACGCTTGTCTATACGGTATGAATAAACTGCTTGAATTGGGTTATACCAACGCATTAGACGCATTTACTAATATGTATGATCCGACGGCGTTGTATGAAACGTTAAAAAGGATGGATGACGATAAAGAATTAAAACTCAACGTTGCGGCTTGTTTTAATATAAAAAGTTTTGATGCGGATATTTATAAAAAAAGAGTTGACGAAGTTACACAAATGGTTAAAGACTATTCGAGTTCGCACTTAAATCCTGCATACATAAAATTATTTGCCGACGGTGTAGTAGAGAGTGGAACTGGTTGGATTATAGATAAATACAAAACGTATGAAGAAGGCAAAGAACACGGTAATATAATTTGGACTCAAGACGAATTAAATTCAATCGTTAATTATGCAAACAGTAAAAACATAATAGTACATACGCACGCCTATGGAGACGGTGCGTGTAAAGCGATGTTAGATGCGTATATTTATTCGAATGCTCAAAATAATAAAGAATTCCGAAACTGCCTTGCACACGTTAGAAATATTAGGTTAGAAGACGTTTTAAGAGCAGCAAACAACAAAATTCCTATTACGGAAAACCTGATATGGCACACCGACGTTGACGTTACTGATCCTATTCAAAAAGCCATGAGAGATTATATATTAGGCTACGTTCCGGAAGATATATATTTTAGCGGATACCCTATGAAAACGTTAATTGAAAAAGGAGTGGTAACGACTTCTTCAACCGATGCACCGGCGGCCGAATCCGTTATAGGAAGCATAATGAACGTTATAGAAGTTGCGGTTACGGGTATTGCTCCGCAAGATACTAACTCTACCGCATTTGGAAAAGACGAACTTCTTTCGGTAAGGCAGGCATTAAAGGCATTAACTATTAACGGAGCTTGGCAATTAGGTCTTGAAAAAGAAAGAGGTTCAATTAAAGAGGGAAAATATTCCGATTTCGTAATTTTAGACACTGATTTTTTAGATTATAAAGGTGAACAGTTAAGGACGATTCATAATACAAAAATATTGAATACCTATTTTGAAGGTGAAAAGGTATATACCGCAAAAAATATTACAAAGTGATAAAAATATATATCTTTCGTTTTAATTGTTATTTAGAAATTTTTTTAATAGAGAAGTTAAAGTAGCACACACGAAAACGTGTGTGCTACTTTAATGTAAAAAAGATTGAATATATTATTAAATAGTGGT
>JAZLMT010000016.1:0-12330 GCA_045598745.1 Christensenellaceae bacterium | reverse complement strand
CTCAAGTTTGTCTTTTAGAAGAATAAAAATCTTTTCGTAAAGCATATCAACGGCACGTTTATCCATAGCGCTTACCGCAACTGCTTCAAATCCTTTTTCCTTTAGACGTGAAATAGTGTTCTTCGCATCTTTACTTTCAACCAAATCACACTTATTTATAATGTAAAGAATTTTTTTATTTTCAAACAACTTATTGAACTTCGGGTTGATTGAAGCCATAGGTGCCCTTGCGTCTAAAACTATCATAACGCCGTCAACAAGTTTAACGTTTTCTTCCATCATGCGCATTGCCGCCGTCATATGCCCGGGGAACCACTGTAATCTTTGCATATTACTTATCCCCCTTTAACAAATCAGACCTGCGCTCTTTCGTGATTTTTAAAGATTGTTCCAATCTCCATTTATCAACCTTTCCGTGATCGCCGGAAATCAAAACGTCCGGCACTTTAAGCCCCATAAATTCCTGTGGCTTTGTGTATTGCGGATATTCCAAAAGGTCGTTTGAAAAACTTTCTTCTTTAAGCGACTCTTTACTTATAACGCCGTCAACGTATCTTGATACTGCGTCAACAACGGCCATAGCAGGTATTTCGCCACCCGTTAAAACAAAGTCGCCAAGTGATAATTCTTCGTCAATATAAAGATCTATAACTCTTTGGTCAACCCCTTCGTAATGCCCGCATAAAAACAATAGCCAATCTTCGCTTAAATATTCTTGAACGATGCGTTGCGTGAACGTTCTGCCTTTTGGCGACATAAAGATTCTTTTTGCCTTATGGTCGGGATCAATGCTGTCAATACAACTTGCAATAGGTTGTGCCATCATAACCATACCTGCACCGCCACCGAAAGGCGTATCGTCGCACTTGTTGTGTTTATCTAAAGTATAGTCCCGGATATTTATAACGTCAATAGTGAGTTTTCCGTTTCTTTCAGCCCTACCTATAATGCTTTCTTTAAGCGGAGCAAACATTTCCGGAAACAAAGTCAGAATACTAATCTTCATAAACGCTCACCTCACTTAATCTCTTTTTATTTACGGTAATTATTTGATTTTCCAAATCAGCTTTTACAAGTAAATCTTTTAAGAAAGGAAATCTCATCACCTTACCACTTGCCGTTAAAACGGTAAATATATCTGTTTTAAGGTTAGTTATATCAACAATTTTTCCAACGGTTTCACCGTCTTCAGTCATAACTTGAGAGCCTATAATATCGGCAATAAAGAAAGTGTTTTCGGATAGCGGAATAGCGTCTTCCCTTTTTACCGAAATGTATTTATTGCGAAGTAGTTCCGCATTATTTCTATCGCTTATTCCGAAAAAGCACAAAAAGACGGTATTCCCACTAATTCTTTTAGAAACGACTTTAGTAGGTATATCGTCAATAAAAACTTCTTTGATATTCTTAAAGCGTAAAATATCTGACGTTAACGGTTCAACTTTAACTTCACCTTTAACGCCTTGCGGTTTTAAAATTCTTCCTATCTTAAAAAAATCTTCCATAATCCACAAAGATAAAGAAAGCGGGCAATTACCCGCGTTCCTTTATTTCAATGTTATATTTTTTATTTTCTTTTTGAGAGCCGGCACGAACAAGTGTGCGAAGAGCTTTGGCAATCTTACCCTGACGGCCAATAACCTTACCCATATCACTTGGATCCAAAGTGATAACAACGTTAACGTTGTCACCGTTTTCGGAAATATCGTATTCAACAGCATCAGCGTTATCTGCGAAACTGCCGACTACAAACTTAATAAGTTCTATCATGACTTATTCTTTATCGCTTTTCTTACCCTTTGTCTTTGAAGGTGAAAGCTTTGTTGGCTTAGGTAAAATCCCCTTATTGACAAGAAGGTTCTTAACTGTATTTGTTGGTTGAACACCCTTTGCGAGCCAATCCTTTGCCTTTAATTCGTCAATAACAACTTCAGCAGGAACTGTTGTTGGGTTATAGTGACCAACCTTATCAATATATGCTCCATCTCTTGCTGCTCTAGAATCCATAATAACGATTCTGTAGAATGGTGATTTCTTGTCGCCCATTCTTGTTAATCTCATTTTTACTGCCATTTTTTTATATCTCCTTAAAAAATTTCTTTATTAAAATCTGAACATTTTTTTGTTCTTCATTTGTTTCATCATTTGTTTTGTTTGTTCAAACTGCTTTAATACTCTGTTAACTTCTTGAACACTTGTGCCCGAACCGTTTGCAATTCTCGTCTTCCTTGAAGAATTGATGATTTGCGGATTTTCTCTTTCTCTCATCGTCATTGATTGAATAACGGCTTTGGTTTGAACAAGCTTCTTTTCGTCAATATCGTTTTCATTGACTTTAATGTTGTTGCCTAAACCCATACCAGGCATCATTGATAATATGTTTTTTATACCGCCCATCTTCTTCATGGTTTCAAACTGTGATAGATAGTCGTCTAAAGTAAACGAATTTTCTCTAAACTTCTTTTCCATTTTTTTGGCGTCTTCTTCGGTAACTGCTTCTTGCGCCTTTTCTATAAGCGTTAAAACGTCTCCCATACCGAGAATACGGTTTGCCATACGGTCAGGATAGAACGGCTCTAAATCGCCGAGTTTTTCGCCAACGGAACAGTATTTAATAGGCTTACCCGTTACCGCCTTCATTGAAAGCGTTGCACCGCCACGGGTATCACCGTCAAGTTTTGTTAAAACCAAACCGGTAACTTCAAGCCTTTTATTAAAGGTATCGGCAACTTCAACGGCAACTTGCCCGGTCATAGCATCAACAACCAAAAGAATTTCAGTTGGATCTACTTCCTTTTTGATATCTTCAAGTTCCTTCATCAAAGTTTCGTCTATTTGAAGTCTACCTGCAGTATCAATAATAACGGTATCAAAGCCCAAGGAAATAGCGTGTTTAACGCCTTCTTTTGCTATTTTAACAGGATTGCCTTGTCCCTTTTCAAATACTTGAACACCCGCCTTTTCACCAACTACTTTAAGTTGGTTTATCGCAGCAGGACGATATACGTCACATGCAACCAAAAGCGGTTTTTTGTTTTGCTTTTTTAACGATAACGCTAACTTTCCGCATAAAGTCGTTTTACCGGCACCTTGAAGCCCCGCCATCATAATTACCGTAGGTGGCTTTGGTGAAACGTTAAGTTTAGCGTTTTGAGAACCCATTAAGTTAATAAGTTCTTCGTTAACGATCTTTATGACCTGTTGCGTCGGGCTTAAACTTTTTAATATCTCTTGCCCAACCGCACGCTCGCTAACCTTATTAACGAACTCTTTAACAACACTTATATTTACGTCGGCTTCTAACAGCGCAATACGAACTTCACGCATTGCCGTTTTGATTTCTAACTCCGTAAGCCTACCGTGTTTAGTGAGCTTTGAAAAAATATGATTAAGTTTTTCGGATAATCCTGAAAAAACTGCCATTATATATCTAAAATCCCCTTAATTGACTTCTTAATCTCTTCGTCTTCAGTTTCAATATAAAGTTTATTTAATAAGTCGTTTTTCTTTTTTAAGTGCAAACTGTTTTCGTATTCACTTAACTTTATCTTAACCTTTTTTATGGTGTCGTTAACGTTTTGGCGTGAAGTGTTAAATTCTTCTGCAACCTCGCCTAAACTTAAATCTAAACATAAGTGCGAAGAAAACATATCTTGTTGTGTTTTTGTTAGAAGCCCTTTGTAAAGTTCAAAGAGTTCTATATACTCTAAATCTTCCATAAATAAAAGGTGTAAAGCAAATTTACTTTACACCTTAATTATATACTTATTTTTTTTTATGTCAAGTATTTTATATTATTTTTTTAAAACGACTATATTGCCTTCACCACCGATTGATACTGTATCGCCGTCAATTGTAACAAGCATTGGAATATTATCAAAAGTTATAAAATAATTACCATCTTTTTCTTCCCATGTCCCGTTTTTTTCTTCTTTTGTTCCATCTGCTAAACTTTTTTGTGCCATATAACACGTATTGTCATCTTTCAATTCAAGCGTCATATAATCTTCGGTAAATTCTACAGTTTCATAAAGTTTGTCACCAACTTTGTATTCTTTCCCATCTATTGTAAAAGAATAGAATTTGTAAGTTCCAACAACCGAATCCTTACCACAAGCAGTAAATGCTAATGCACTAATAGCCAAAACGGCTACTAATAAAAGTGTTAATATTTTTTTCATAAGTTTTTCTCCTTTTTAGTCTTAACAAGACTTTTTATGCAATTATTATAACTTATAAAAATAGTCCTGTCAAGACTTTTTAATAATAAAAATTCTTAATAAGACTATAATGTAAATATGAAATGCTTAATTCAACAACGAATAAAAGAATTGAGAAAAGAAAACAACATAAACCAAAAAGAATTAGCCTTGCTTTGCAATGTTCAACAATCGTGTGTTAGCAAATGGGAACGTGGAGAAACTATTCCTGACGCTTTGATGATTATTAAACTATGTGAAATATTAAAAACTTCTTCCGACTATCTTTTGGGGCTAAAAGACTATTAGGGTTAAAAAACTATAAAAATTTTAGGGGGATTTATCCCCTTTAACGAAAAACAGCACACAAAAAAGTGTGCTGTTTCTTTATTATTTATTTATGATTAAAACAAACTTTCAACGTAGTCTTCTGCATCAAAGTCTTCTATATCGTCAATCTTCTCGCCTGTGCCAACGTATACAACCGGAACTTCAAGTTCATAAGACAGTGAAATTATAAATCCGCCTTTAGCAGTCCCGTCAAGTTTTGTTAAAATTATTCCGTCTAAACCTACGGCTTCCTTAAAGACTTCTACTTGATTATATGCGTTCTGCCCGGTAGTAGCATCTAACGCAATCAACTTATAATAGTTTGCTTCAGGAAACTCTCTTTCAACGACTCTATCCATTTTTTTAAGTTCTTCCATTAAGTTTGCCTTAACGTGAAGCCTACCTGCCGTGTCAATAATAAGAACGTCGGTATTCTTTGCTTTAACGGAAGAAATGGCGTCAAACACGACAGCAGATGAGTCTTGTCCTTCACTTGACTTAACTATCTTAACGTTTGCCCTTTCTGCCCAAACGGAAAGTTGATCGGATGCGGCGGCACGGAAGGTATCACCCGCAGCGATAGTAACGCTCTTGCCTTCTTTAACGAATTTGTTTGCAAGTTTACCTATCGTTGTCGTTTTACCAACGCCGTTAACACCTACAATCATAATAATCGCAGGGCGTTTTATCTCAAGCGGATCAGCATAAGAAAGCGTTTCGTAAAGTTCTTTTTTGAGTAGCCCGATAACGTATTCTCTATCTTTACACTTTTCTGAAATAGCAGTTTCACGAATTTCGTCAACTATTTCCATAGTGGTTTTAACCGATACGTCAGAAGAAATCAAAATATCTTCAAGTTCTTCATAAAACTCTTCGCCGAGTTTGTTTTTAGCAAACAAGTCGTTAAGTTTTGAAGCTAATCCGTTACGGGTTTTTACAAGAACGTTTTTTAATTTAGAAAATAATCCCATATATACCTTAATTTACTAATTCATCATTATTAACGATATCTGAAAGTTTAACTGAAACAGTCTTACTAACACCCTTTTCTTCCATGGTAACACCGAATAGCGAATCTGCCATTTCCATAGTAGGTTTTCTGTGGGTGATAACGATAAACTGTGTTTCTTGGCTGAATTTTTGCAAGTATCTGGCAAATCTATCAACGTTTGCTTCGTCTAATGCGGCTTCAATTTCGTCCAAAACACAGAAAGGCATAGGGCGAAGTTTTAATATAGCAAACAAAATTGCTATCGCCGTCAAAGCCTTTTCACCACCTGATAAAAGTGAAAGCTTTTGAAGTTTCTTTCCCGGCGGTTCTGCAATAATTTCAATACCTGCTTCAAGTTTATCAACGTTATCTTCACCGTAATCAAGTTCAAGCATTGCACGGCCACCACCGAATAATTCCTTAAATATCTTTTGGAAGTTTTCGTTGATCTTAACGAACCCTTCGTCAAATTGAGTGAGCATTTCACCCTTAATCGTATCAATGGCTTCTTGAATATCGCTTTCGGCTTTTAACAAATCGTCACGCTGGGTAATCATTTCGTCATATCTTTCGTGAAGTGCCTTAACGTCTTCAATAGCCTCTGCATTGATAGAACCGAGTGAAGAACGTTTACGGCGAATTCTTGCAATCTCTTGTTCACCGAAAGTTGCATCGTAATTTTCTTCTCTGACCTTAACTGCCGTTTCATAAGTTTCTTGATAATCTTCAAAAATACTTTGTCCCATATATTCAAGGTCTGAATCAATTTTTGCAAGTGCAATCTTTTCGTTATTTTTTCTTTCAATTAAATCGTTAAGTTCGTTTGAAAGCGTTTGCCTTGTCTCTTCGTTTTTGTTAAGTTTTGTCTTTAACTCTAACTTATAATTTTCAATGCCTTCAATCTTTTCTCTTATGCCGTTTAATTGTTCTTGCTGGTCTTTTGTTAGCGAAATCTTTTCTTGATCTCTCTTTATTTGTTCAATAATCTCGTGTGCACTTTCGTTGCTCTTAACGAGCCTATCGTTAGTTTCTTTGGCTTCCTTTATTATTGAATCAAGCCTTACGTTATCTTCGTTTAGCGATTGAATTTTTGCCTTTAATTCCGTTAATTTAACTTGAAGCGAAGTGCCTTCTTCAGTTAAAGCATCTCTTTCCTTCTTTAACTTTTCAAACTCTGCTTCTTGTTTATTCTTATCGTTTTCTGCACTTTCTCTGTCTTCTTCAAGCTTTCTGCTACCGCTTTCTACTGCCTTAAAGTCTTCGTCAAGTTTAGAAATTCTACCCTTAACGTCATCCATCATATCGTTTACAGTTTCAATTTCTTGGCCGATTTCAGAAAGGCTCTTTTCCGAAGTTGAAAGTTTTTCGCTCTCTACAACCTTTTCTTGACGTTTCGTATTATACAATTCGTTGAGCATAGAAAGTTCGTCAAGAGCTTTATCACGCTTAACTTCAAGTGCCTTTTTATCACTTTGAAGTTTTTCCATTTCCTTTTTCTTTTCTTCCAAAACTTTGGCGTTTTCTTCAATCTTTCTATCGCTTGAAAGAATCCCTACGGTATCTTGCCTACGTGATCCACCCGTCATTGAGCCCTGTGGTGTAAACACGTCGCCTTCAAGCGTAACAATCTTAAATGCAAAGTGCCATTTGTTTGCAATGTTAGTTGCGTTTTCAAGCGTATCAACGATTAAAGTATTTCCTAAAAGATTTGAAATAACGTTTTCAAATTGACTATCGTAAGAAACAATTTCGTTGGCTACACCTAAAGCACCTTTATCTTTAAGTGCACTGGTAACTTCAAACGTTTGCTCTCTCGGTTTAACTGAAGTTATAGGTAAAAACGTTACTCTACCGCCCCTGTTAACCTTTAAGTATTCAATTAAATATTTTGCATCGTTTGGCGTGTCCGTAACAATGTTTTGCGCACTTGCGGCAAGAGCCGTTTCAAGCGCAAGGTCATACATTTTATCACTCTTGATAATCTCTGCTACAACGCCTTTGATTCTCTTTGATAATTCTACGTTATCCTTTGCCTTCGTCATCAAGAACTTAACTGAAGGGTTATATCCTTCATAGCTGTCTTTTAACCCTTTATAAAAATTGTCTTTCGTTATTAAAGTTGTGATTGTTGAATTCAATGTATAAATTGTGTTTTCTACTTTTGCAACTTCTTCATTGCAATTTCTAACCTCGTCTTCTTTAGCGGAAATATTGTTCCTTAACTCATATATAGCCCTGTCTAACGCATTGATATTTTTATCGGCACGTTCTTTCTCGTTAAACAACCCGTCACGCTTAACCGACAAATTATCGTATCTTGTAGACAATTCGTCTAACTTATCTATAAAGTTTGATTTTTGGTTAGACATCGTTCCCGTATTAACTTTAATATCGGTAAGGGATACTAAAGATTCAATAACTTTCTTTTGGCTACTTGAAGCAAGTTCCTCACCGAAAGCAATCTTTGCACTGACTTGCTTTAATTTAGAAGCAACTTCTTCACTCTTTTTATTGGTTTCGTCTAATTCTTTCTTTGACGATTTTATTTCTTCTATATTGCCGTTTTCCGATTTACTGCTCTCTTCAATCAAAGTATTGTTTTCTTTGATCTCGTTCTCTGCACGTTCTATTTGGCTGTTTATATAAGAAATTCTCTCTTGATAAAGTTGCTTTGCGCCACTGCTCTTTTCCATAGAAACAGTCTTTTGCAAAAGATCGTCATTTAAATTCTTAAGTCTTGTATCGGCTTCGCTTATATCGTTAAATATCTTATCGTATTCTTGTTGTGCCTTTTCAAATTCACTTCTTCTTAAATCACTTTGCTCGTCAATACCTTTAATTTTAGTATTGATTTTTTCTTTTGCCGTTGCAACGCCTTCTACTTTAGCAATGTATGTATTAAGTTCGTGTTTTTTAAGTTCGGCTGATAATTCGTTAAACTCTTTAGCCTTCTCTGCTTGCTTTTCAAGTGGAGCAAGTTGAGTTTCTATTTCGGAAATAATATCGCTGTAACGAACAACGTTTTCATGCGTTCTCTCTAATCTTCTTTCCGATTCGTTTTTCTTTGCTTTGAATTTAGCAATACCCGTTGCTTCTTCAAATATCATACGCCTATCTTCAGGCTTTGCCGACATGATTTCTTCAACCTTGCCCTGCCCGATAATAGAATAACCTTCTTTACCGATTCCGCACTCGTGCAAAAGGTCAACAATATCTTTTAACCTTGCAGGTTGCTTGTTTATAAAGTATTCACTTTCACCGCTACGGAATAATTTTCTTGTAATTATAACTTCATTATAGTCAATAGAAAACATTCTCGTAGAGTTATCAAAGAATAACGAAACTTCGCAATAAGATAAAGATTTCCTTCCCTGTGTGCCCGCAAAAATAACGTCTTGCATTGAACTACCACGAAGGGTTTTTGCCGATTGTTCACCCAAAACCCAACGAATTGCATCCGCTACGTTACTCTTACCGCAACCGTTAGGTCCAACAATACCCGTTATACCGTTGCCGAATTTGATTTCGGCTTTATCGGCAAAAGATTTAAATCCGTATATTTCTACTTTTTCAAAATTCACTTTTCGTTCCCCTATTTTTCTTCTTTCAATTTTTTAAGTGCCAAAAGCGCTGATTCCGTTTCTGCACCCTTTTTGGTTTTTCCACTTGCTTCGCTAAGTGGCTTTCCATTTAGAAGCGCTACAACCCTAAACACTGGATCGTGGTCCGGCCCGCTTTTCCCCAGCACTTCGTATGTAACACTTCCTAATCTATATTTTTGAACGTATTCTTGAATAAGACTTTTTCCGTCTTTATTAACGTTCTTATTTTTCTTTTTGTTTCTTTGCTTATTTTGAAACTCGCTGATTATCGTTCTTTCTACAAATTTTTTGCACTCTTTTAACCCGCCGTCGTAATAGATACCGGCTACTAACGCTTCATACAAACTTGAAAACAACTTCTCTTTATACGAAAGGTTCTCTTCTTGCCCCTTCCCGAGCAATATATATTGACCTATATCAAGTTTTTTAACGGCTTTAAGCAACGGCTCTTTTGAAACGATATCTTTTCTTATTTCCGTCAAAACGCCTTCGTCACCTTTAACGTTTGCAACCAAATACTCCGTTATAATATACTGAATCAAGGCATCACCGAAAAACTCTAACAGTTCGTTGTTTTCCGTGCCGTGCTCGTTAGAATATGAAGCGTGGGTAAAACACTTTCTAAGTAGCATTTTATCCTTAAAAGAATATCCTAACTTTTGTTCGCACTCTTCAATCTCAAAAATCATTATTCGTTTCCTAAATCTACAGAAGCAATTTTTTCTCTAATTGATTCTACTATTTTTTTATCACAATAATCAACTGCTTGTAAAACGGTATTCTTTATTGTTGGTGCTTTTGACGAGCCGTGCGCTTTAAGAACAAGTTTATTCGTGCCCAGAAAAATTGCACCACCCATATTGTTATAGTCAATTCTGTCCTTAACTTTATATAATCTCTTTTTTAACAGTAAAGCACAAAGTTTACCGAAAAAGCCGACAAAAACGTCTCTCTTTAACAGTTTTAATATTATAGAAGTTCCGCCTTCCAAACTCTTTAATGCAACGTTACCGCTAAACCCGTCGCTAACAATAACGTCAACTTCGCCGGAAACTATATCTCTTGCTTCAACGTTTCCAACAAAATTTATATCTTTATTTTCCTTTAACAGTGCAAATACTTCGTGATTTAATATGTTGCCTTTTTCGTCTTCCGTTCCGTTTGATAAAAGAGCAACCTTTGGATTTTCTACCCCCAAAGCTTTAGAAAAGATTGAACCCATAATCGCAAATTGAAGAAGGTTTATTGCCTTGCAATCTGCATTTGCCCCACTATCCAAAAGCAAAACGTTTTTGCCTTCTTTAAGCGTTGGCAAAATCGGGCATAGTGCAGGGCGAGATACCCCGTTTATTCTACCTAATCTCAAAGTTGCACCGACCAAAACGGCACCGGTTGAACCGGCTGAAATAAAAGCATCTAAACCATCGTCTTCTTTTAATGCTTTCATTGCAACGCAAATTGAACTGTTTGGTTTTCTTCTAACGGCAAGCGTCGGCTCTTCTTCGCAAGAAATAACGTCTTCAGCATCTAAAATATCAACTCTACTATTATCAAACGAAAGAGTAGATAAAATATTTTCTATCTCACCTTTTTTACCAACGAGTGTTATTTTAAAATTATCTCTTTCTTTAAGTGCAGATATAGCGCCTAAAATTATTTGCGACGGCGAATTATCCCCGCCAAACGCATCAACCAAAATGTTATACATATATTTCCTACTTTGTATTTATTATGTTATTAACGCAGTCAATCAAGATGAATATGGCTTTTAATCTAGGCTTCCGACAGTTCTTGGGAACGGCAACACGTCACGAATATTACTAATACCCGTTAAATACATTATCATTCTTTCAAAACCCAAACCGTAGCCGGAGTGAATAACTCCACCGTATTTTCTTAAATCAAGGTAATATTTATAGTCTTCAGCCTTTAAGCCACAATCTTTCATCCTCTTTTCCAAAATATCAATTCTCTCTTCTCTTTGAGATCCGCCTATAAGTTCACCTATGCCCGGAACTAAAAGATCGGAAGCGGCAACGGTTTTTCCGTCATCGTTCATTCTCATATAGAAAGCTTTGATTTCCTTTGGATAGTCAGTTAAAAATACAGGCTTTTTGAATACTTCTTCAGTGATATATCTTTCGTGTTCACTTTGAAGGTCAACCCCCCAATAAACAGGAGCATCAAATCTGTCTTTAACTTTTTCTAATATTTCAATTGCTTCGGTATACGTTAAACGCTTAAACTCGTTATTTACAACGTTATTTAATCTGTCAAGTAAACCCGTATCAACAAATTGATTTAAGAAGTTGAGTTCTTCTTTACAAGTTTTCATAACGTAATTAATGATATATTTTACCATATCTTCCGCACAGTCCATATCATCGGAAAGATCTGCAAAAGCAAGTTCGGGCTCTATCATCCAAAACTCTGCGGCATGACGAACGGTGTTAGAGTGTTCTGCCCTGAACGTTGGGCCAAAAGTATAAACGTTTGCATAAGCCATAGCATAATTTTCTACGTCAAGTTGACCTGAAACCGTCAAAGACGATTTCTTTCCGAAAAAGTCTTTTGTATAATCAGTCTTCCCGTCAATTTTTTCTACGTTATCCAAATCAAGCGTAGTTACTTGGAACATAGCACCTGCACCTTCGCAATCGCTACCGGTAATAATCGGTGTATGAACGTAAACAAAACCCCTTTCGTTAAAGAAGGAGTGAATTGCAAATGCGGCTTCACTTCTGATTTTGAATACTGCATTAAAGGTATTCGTTCTTGGACGCAAATGCGGGATCGTTCTTAAAAATTCCAAAGAGTGCCTTTTCTTTTGAAGCGGATAATCAGGTGTAGACGTTCCTAAAACTTCAACGGCATCTGCGTTGATTTCAAAAGGTTGTTTATTTTCCGGCGTTAAAATTAACGACCCTTCAATTTTAAGACAAGCCCCAACGTTTTGCCTTGCAATTTCATCATAATTTGAAACTTTTTCTCTATCAAAAACTATTTGTGTGTTCTTGAAATACGAACCGTCATTTAATTCAATAAAGCCGAAAGATTTTGAATCTCTTATCGTTCTTGCCCAGCCACAAACAGTAACCTTTTTCCCACCGAATTCTTGTGGATTATTAAAAATAACTTTTAACAACGTCCTTTTCATTAAGCAAACCTCTTTTTTAAAAAAATTTATAGTGTATCTATTTTAAAATAT
>JAZLMT010000015.1:0-2042 GCA_045598745.1 Christensenellaceae bacterium | reverse complement strand
TCTTCGCAAAGTTATATTAAATAAATCCTTTAGCTTGCCGTAAGGCGAATTTCACTGCCGATAGGCAATATCACTGCGAAGCAATATAACAAATCCGCTTGCGGATTTATTTAGTTGTCGCAATTCCCTACGGGAAGAGCGGTAAACCCGGTTCTTTTATTTTTTAAATTTTTTTAGTTTTTCGTTCTAATTTTTTTTTGCTTATCATAAGTATTAAAGGACAAAGCGAGAAGGAGAAAAAATAATGAACGATAAATTAAAGTATGCAGAAATGCTGGAAATACCACTTAACACTTGCAATATCACATTTAATAAAACGAAGCCGAAAAAGGCAAAAAAAGTTAATAGCGATAGAGTTAAAGAAGAAGTTATTTCCAAAGTCAACGAAGATAATAACGAAATAATTAAAAACGAAGATTTGGATTTTTCTACGGCTAACGTCAATAATGATAAAAAACAAAAAAAGCCGTTTAAACTTTCGGTGGTTAAGGTTGAAACAGTTATCATTTGTTTGCTTTTGGCAACGATTTGTTTAACCAGTATTTTTATTCCGACGAGTGGAATAAATTCTTTTTTCAATAAGCGGAGTAAAGAAGTTGCCGTTGTTGATAACAGAACGTTTAGTGATTTTTCGCCTGTGTTTGACTTCAGTAAAGAAGAAGCAACTTTTACGGGTGGCGTTGTAACTGTTAAAAAGCAGGGCAGTATTTATGCACCTTGCGACGGCAAAGTTTCTTCCGTAACAAAGGGCGACGATAATCTTTATACCATTGAAGTTGCTCATTCTGAAAACTTTAAAACGGTAATTTCAGGTTTGGAATATGCCTATACCGAAGTAGGCAATACCGTTTATAAAACTATTCCTATCGGATACGTTAAGGATAAAGAGATTTCCGTTTTCTTTAAGGACGGCGAAAATATTATAGTAACCGACGACGTTATTTCTACCTGTATGACGGCATGGAGTTAAAATTTAGCGTTCACCCGCTATTTTTTGCCTTTGGTTTATATTTCGCCTTTATCGGCAAAATATTTGTATTTATAATTTATACCCTTACCGATTTATTGCACGAACTAGGTCACTCTATTATTGCAAATCGGCAAGGGTATTGTTTAAATAAAATAACGCTTATGCCTTTCGGCGCTGTCGTGAGTGGCGAAAGTAACGGCATGAATAGTCGTGACGAATTGAAAATTGCTTTAGCGGGCCCGCTTCTTAATATTTTTATCGGGTTGTTTTTCGTTGCCCTTTGGTGGATATTTCCTTCACTTTACGCATTGACGGATTTGATTGCATCGGCTAACTTTTCACTTGCCGTTATAAATTTTTTGCCTTTCTTTCCGTTGGACGGTGGAAGAATATTATTATCCGTTTTATCGGTAAAGTTAAAAAGAGAAAAAGCAGTTAAAATTTGCAAAGGGATAGGCGTTTTCGGTGGGCTTCTTCTTTTAGGGCTGTTTATATTATCTATTTTAAACGAAGTGAATTTTTCACTTTTGTTTTTTTCGGCTTTTATTATTTTCGGTGCTTTAAGTAGGGATAAAGAAAATAAATATATAAAAATCATTAGCGTCGTTTCTAAAAGAAGATTGAAAAACGGTGTAGAAATTAAAAAAATTGCCGTTGATAAAGATATAACCATAAAAAAACTTATTTCGGTAATAGATACGGGCTATATTAACGAAGTCGTAGTATACGAAAACGAAAATCCCATTGCCGTTTTATCGCAAAAAGAAGTTATCGGGATTATAGAGAAAGCAAATATCTACGGTAAATTAAAAGAAAATATTAAAATCTAACAAAAAAATCAATAAAATACGATAAAAAATTCTGCACAGGGAAAAGGTCAAACCCCAATATATTGTGGGGTGAATTATACGGAATAACAAAATATATAAATTCAATAAAAAATAGCAAAAAAACATATAAAAAAAGCAAAAAAAGCGTTAAAAACCTTGACACTTTATTATATAAATGATAAAATAATTTAGCACTTCGGATTCGGGGTGTTAATTTTTTCATGTTCGGAAGGTGCGATTAT
>JAZLMT010000014.1:0-3614 GCA_045598745.1 Christensenellaceae bacterium | reverse complement strand
GCAGGTCAATTCTTATACTTCTATATCCCACACAGTGGTTTAGATGCTGTTGGTGTTGACTACAGTTGGTTTACCTTAACACTTGAACAATGCCACGTATACAATATGGAAATTCCTGGAATAGTTTACTATTTCTATGATGCACAATTCCATGATTTACCGGCTACTCAAGTTAACTTATTTTATAACGGCGACATGATGTCAAAGAGATTAAACGGCGAGACGACTATTGACTTTGATTATATTCAAGATATGTTGTCAAATTTGTATTCTGACTTAAAGCCGTTTGTTTGGACATATAGCGGAACACCTTATACAGCAAATTCTCCGTTTGTTGTAGACGGAACAGCTGATATTGATATCACGCTTAATCAAGTTGTTGGTATTGAAACTGACGTAGGTGCTTCAATAAGGCTTACTAACGATACTGAAGGAACAGGCCTTATGTTCACAACACGTATTCAAAATGATTCGTTAACATTTTTAAAAGACACTTATGGTAAAGACAATATTGAAATCGGAACGATAATTGCTCCAAGAAAGTATATTGATGAATATTTTGCTGAAAATTCTGGTGCAAGCTTCAAGGGCTTCATAACCGATCCAAACAATGATGGCAAATTCAAGAATATTTCTGATAGAAACAATACCAATAACATATGGGTTATTGATATGGGTATCAAGAATAGAAATTCATATATAACAGACGGTTATGTAACTTATTCTGCAACGTTAAACGTAGCGCCTGTAAACTATAACGTAGAATTCTATGGCGTTGGTTATATTAAGGTAACAAACGGTAATGTTGATTTCTATGTATTCGGTTCTAACGTTATCAATGCTAATACAAGAACTATTTATAAGGTTGCAAAATCTGCATATTTAGATACTAATTCTACTGCAGGTATGTCAGAAAAAGATAAAGACTTTGCTTTAACAGCACTTGAAGGATATTTAGATAGAGTTATTGATATCAACTTGATTAACGGTGTTGCTTCACTTGCAAACGATTTCTCTTCGGTAAGAGGCTACGTTCAAGCATATCAAACGGTTTATGGTGATGATGGCGTACTTTACGTTACAAACTTTAAGACAGATGGTGATGGTAACTATCTAGAAGCTGCCGGAACGTATATCTTAAACGGTCAAAGGCTTTCTGTTAAAGATAGTATAACGCAACCTAGCGGAAGTGAAACTCCTTGGTCTTTTGCAGTATTTACAGCAACAATTGCTGAATACTTAAAGACAGTTAACTACGGTATCGGTGAACCTTCAAGAAATGTTTGGACTACCGGACACAATGCAGGCGATCCGCATACTACACAAGCAATGCTTGCAGAAGTTGTTGGAAAGAACGGCTTTAATGCAACTGCATTCCGTGTTTGGATGAACGCCGGTTTACCAAAGGTTGGAACCGAAAACGATGTTACGTTAGGGCAATCAGAGTCTGATGATTTAGAGTTAATGTTAGAAGAATTAGTTAAGAATAACGTTAAAGAAATTTATCTACAAATGTCTTTAGCCCCTGCTTCTACGTATCCAATTCACTATGCACAAAATAAAACAACGAAACAATATGAATGGGTAACGTATGACAAGGTTGGCAATACACATTATACTCCTGTATGTTCAGATATTAGTGCTGTTCCTTATTGGGAAACAAATACTCTTAATGCCGACGATAGCCCTAAAGCTTATAGTGATTGGTTAACTGTTCAATATAAATACTTTAAGTTATTGACTGAACAATTAGCTGAATGGGCAGAAGAAAAGAACTGGTCCGGTGTTAAGATTATATTTGAAGGTGTTAACGAACCTGAAGGTGAAAATCCTGCTCATAGGCGTGGTCAATATAACGTTAGCACAAACGTTAACTCTTATGCATACTTTGATAGCGAACAACTTGCAAGAGTATTGACTGACGTTGCATACTATAATACTTTGGCTATCAAGAATACAACATTTGACACAGATAAATTGGTTATGAAGGTTGCAACACCTGCTTTAACAGACTTATGGTTAGGTCAAACCTCAACTGTTATGGCTTCAGGCGTATATGCTGATAGTTTAGCAACGGCAATGACAGCCGCAATTAAAGATGACGTTGCTCCTACAGCTATAGCTATTGACGGAATTACACCTGCAAATTCTAATGATCCAAACGATTACTACACTGTTCTTAACTGGCACCCATACATTTCTTGGTTAAAAGAAGATAATAACTTCCTCTACTATGGCGATATTAAAAAGACGACAAGCTGGTTTACAACGAAAACAGAGCCTGTATATAACGCCAACTATATTGAAAACTGGAAAGCTTGGAACCTTGCAATGTATAACTTGCTTACTGACGGTTTCACCGATTATACTCCGGACGTTGTATTTACCGAACTTGGTGCATTTGACTTTGGAACGCATCCTACAGAAAAACTCAAGACACTCGGTGTTAATAACGCATTAGTTGCATCTACCATTATAAACGGTTTAATTAAGGCAATTCCTGAAATCGGTTTCAAGGGTAGCACAACGGTTATTTACTTCCGTCTTTGCGATATGGAAACTCAGTATACACAAGAAGGGCACGGAACGCCTGGTAATCCGGATTACTACGCAACTGCAGAAGGTAATGCGGGCTTGCTTGAAGAAAACGGTCAATTAAAGACGTCAGCTATTGCTTACTATGAACTTATCAATGGTAATAAAAACACAACGGCTCTCCAAGAAATAATTAACAAGTATTGGAACAATTAATTGAATATTAAATATTCTATTAAAGGCACTGAAAAATCAGTGCCTTTTTTATATAAAAAATCAAAGATATTGTATTAAAAATGTTAATATAATTTGACTTTGGTTTGTTTTTATTGTAATATTCTTATATGATTTAAGGAGAAAAAAATGGATATAAAAAAGTTTTTAAAACAAGAAAATGAAAAACCGCTTGACAATATAGTTACAGACGGTGGTTTTAGTTCTATATTTAGAAAAATAGTTTGTGTTGGAGACAGTTTGTCTTCCGGTGAGTTTGAAGTTTTGCATAAAGACGGCAACAGATCGTATCACGATATTTTTTCTCAAAGTTGGGGGCAATATATCGCAAGAGAAACGGGTGCGCAAGTATATAACTTTTCACGCGGGGGAATGTCTACGGTTGAATACTGTCAATCTTTTGCCGATAATATGGGTTTTTGGAACCAAACAATTGTTGCAAATGCGTATATTATCGCTTTAGGAGTAAACGATGCCATAATTAAGCTTGAAATCGGCGAAACGTCTGATATTGATAAAGAAGATTGGCACAATAATAAAAAGACGTTTTGTGGTTATTATGGACAAATAATACAAAGATATAAGAATATTTCAAAAAATGCAAAGTTCTTTTTATTAACGATGCCTTATTTAAACGAATATACAAAAGATTATTTTGATAAGTATAACGACGCTATAAGAAAGTTAGCTGATTTCTTTGATGATTGTTATTTAATTGATTTGCAAAAATATGCGCCTGATTATTCTGATAAAGAATTTATTGATAGTTTCTTCTTAAACGGGCATTTAACACCTATGGGCTACAAATTGACTGCAAAAATGGTTATGAGTTACATTGATTATAT
>JAZLMT010000013.1:0-5266 GCA_045598745.1 Christensenellaceae bacterium | reverse complement strand
TTAAAAGACGTTGGGTTTGACGGTGCAATGCTTTTAGAAGTCTATAAAGGGGACTTTATAAAAGAAGAAGAATTATTTTCTTCGCTTGAATATATCAAGGAATTAAAAGATAAAATATTTTAGATTGAAATAAAAAAAAGCCTCGCAAAATGCGAGGCTTTAGTTTTCTGAAAATTAGTCTTCAGATGGCTTTGCTTTTTCTTCTTCAAAGGCATCAAGAATTACTTTGATAAGTTCTTCTCTGGTTTCCGTTTTGATAGGATGCGCTATATCCTTATATTCGCCGTCATTTGTTTTACGGCTTGGCATAGCGATAAAATATCCTTCGTTTCCTTCAATAACCTTAATGTCATGAACAACAAAGCAGTCATCAAAAGTAACGGAAGCAACTGCCTTGAGTTTACTATCGTCTTTTTTTACGATACGAACTCTAACGTCAGAAATTTTCATTTTCGTTACCTTCCTTTTCAAATATTATAATCATTTTAGCACACTTTTTTTTTCTTTTCAATACCCTTTTTGAAAATTTTTATTATTTTTTTAAAAAAACTTGTTTATTTTTGATATTATCGGGTTGTTTTTTCATATATTTAAGTATGAAAGATTTATCAAATATTAAAAAAATACATTTTATCGGCATTGGCGGAATATCAATGTCTGCACTTGCAAAGTATTCACTTTGCTGTATGAAAAAGGTTTCGGGTTCTGATAAATCCGATAGCGACACTGTTTTGGAACTTGTTAAACTGGGCGCTTTAATAAAAATTCCAAGTAGTGATATTGAAAGTATTAAACCTGATTTGGTCGTTTATTCTTCTGCTATAGGCGAAGAAAATCTTGAAATTTTAACGGCTAAAAGGTTAAATATCCCGATTATAAAGAGAAGTGAATTTTTGGGGCTTATTTTACAAGAATTTAAAAAGTCTATTTGCGTATGCGGTTGCCACGGAAAAACTACTGTAACGGCTATGCTTACGCACGTTTTTATGAGAGATAAAAGTGTTCCCACTGCGTTTATCGGTGGAAACGATTCGCAGTTTAAAAACTTCTTTTTCGGCGAAAAAGACTTGGTTATTGCCGAAGCTTGCGAATATAAAAAGAATTTTTTGGATATGTTTCCGAATACCGTTGTTTGCACTAATATTGATTTAGACCATCTTGACAGTTATTGCGGAATTCAAGATATCATAAAGACTTTTGAAACGTTTATGAAAAACAGGCAAACCGTTGTCAATGCAGACGATTTGTTTTCCGGCACGTTATTAAAAACCGCTTCAATATCTTTCGGAATAAAGAAGGGCAACGTTAGGGCAACTAAAATAATACCTACTGTTTCTGGCAATTCGTTTTCTGTTTTATATAACGGCAAAGATTTGGGAAGAGTTGAAATAAATCAAAAGGGGCTATTCAATATTTACAACGCACTTGCCGTTATTGCTTGTGCTATTTTATATAAAATTGATTTTATCTTGATAAAAGAAGCATTAGAAGAATTTTCGGGCGTTGAAAGAAGAATGGAATATTTGGGCGATTTGGGAAAAAGTTTGGCTTTTGCCGACTATGCACATCATCCGAAAGAGATAAGGGAAACGTTGACGGCATTTTGCGATAACAAAACGCTTGTTGTTTTTCAACCGCATACATATTCACGAACGAAAGGTTTAATGGAAAATTTTTCAAGAAGTTTATTTTTGCCAAAAAAAGTTATTATATATAAAACTTATCCCGCACGTGAAGAATATGATGAAAAAGGTGATGCCGTTACGTTATATAAAAGATTAAAAAAGGATAGGCGAAGCGTTTATTATTGTGATAACGAGTATAAACTATTAAGTTTAATAAAGAAAAAGGGCAGAAGATTTAATAAAATTATATTTATAGGGGCGGGAGATATATACAATATTGCAAAAAATATAATAAAAAAAGAAAATAAAACAGGTCAAATATAGTTGCTAAAAATCTATAATATGTGTAAAATATTAGTGTATACAATAGAAAACAAATGGAGATAAAACTTATGATACAAAAAAAGAGAAAGATTGCTGTTTTGGGAACGGGAAACGTAGGTGCTACAATTGCTTACACACTTGCTATGCAAGGGATATCTTCTGAAATAGTTTTAGTTGATATCAATAAGGAAAAGGCTGAAGGCGAAGCACTTGATATTTCTCAATGCGCTGCATGCGCACCATCTTGCAAAGTTTGGAGTGGTGAATATGAAGACGTTAAAGATTCAGACGTTATCGTTGTAACTTTCGGCGTCGGCAGAAAGCCTGGTCAATCTAGATTGGACCTTGCAAAAATCAACATAGGTATTCTTAAGAGCGTTATGCCAAACGTTGCAAAGATTGCACCAAAGGCATTATACGTTATCGTTTCAAATCCGGTTGACGTTTTAACTTACGTAACTCTTAAATGCACAAACCTTTCAAAGAACCAAGTTATCGGAACAGGCACACTTCTTGATTCAAACAGATTAAGTCAAGCAGTTGCAACGTATTGCAAAGTAGATACTTCTTCCGTTAATGCATACGTTCTTGGTGAACACGGTGATGCCTGTATGGCTCCATGGTCATTATGCACTGTCGGTGGCGTTCCTATTAAGACCTATGCAAAGAAAATATTAAAGGTTTCTAAAGAAGAAATTGATAACGAACTTGAAGGTATCTATACGGGTATGGTTCAATCAGGTGCTAAAGTTATTAAGGCAAAAGGTGCAACATATTATGCAATCGCTGCATCGGTTGTTAAACTTATTAAAGCACTTTTATCAGATTCAGATGCAATTTTGCCGTTATCTACACTCTTAAAGGGTGAATACGGTGCTAAAGATATGTGCATGGGCGTTCCGTGTATCGTTAACGCTTCAGGCTTAAAGCAAATTGTTAAACTTCCACTTGATAAAGAAGAAGAAAAACTTTTTGCCGAAAAGATTGCTTCACTTGACGCAACGTATAACGCTTTGGAAATAAGATAACTTAATAATTTCACTTTTTTAGTAAAAGGGAGTAGTTAGCATATTTATATATGTGGGGGCGTTCGTCATCACGGTTTATCCCGGGCGCTTCGGTTACCAAGGTAATTTAACAAGACTTTTACCGCTTTTTTGCGGTAGAAGTCTTTTTTGTTAAAGGGGATTTATGATTTACTTTATACTTTGTTTGTTTATTCTAACATACGTTTTGATAATTGCAAAAAATTCGCTTAAGGTTTATATAACGGCAATATCTGCAGTTATTGCTTGCGTTTCGCTTTTAATATCAAAACATATTGTTTTTATTGATATTTTAAATGGCATAGATTTTAACGTCGTTTTGATGCTGTTAGGAATAATGCTTACCGTTGGGGTTTTTTCCGAAAGCAATATGCCGAGCTTAATTGCCGAAAAAATAATGTCTAAAATAAGTTCCTCGGTTGTTGCTGTAGTTCTATTATCCGTATTATCGGGCTTAATTTCCGCTTTTGTTGATAACGTTGCAACCGTTTTGATGCTTGCACCTATAGGGTTAGCAATATCTAAAAA
Organism: Christensenellaceae bacterium; assembly: GCA_045598745.1. Taxonomy (GTDB): domain Bacteria; phylum Bacillota; class Clostridia; order Christensenellales; family Borkfalkiaceae; genus UBA1259. The sequence continues at coordinate 1,743 of JAZLMT010000013.1, read as the reverse complement.
AGTCGGCATTTCACCTATACCCGTTATAATCAGTATTGCTGTTTCGTCTAATTTGCAAGGGGCTGCAACGCTTGTCGGTGATACGACTTCTATAATGCTTGCGTCAAGTGCGGATATGTCTTTTGCAGATTTCTTTTTTATGGACGGCAAACCTTCAATCTTCTGGGCCGTTGAAATCGGTGCGGTTTTAACAATTCCCGTTTTCTTCTTCGTTTTTAGAAAAGATAATAAAAAAATGCTTTACGAAGGAGAACAAGTTAACGTAACTTCAATTATTCCAACGATAATTTTACTACTGAATATGCTCACTTTAATAGCAATTTCGTTTATACCGGACAAGTTTGAACTATTAAACGGGCTTGTTTGTATAGGCTTTGGATTGATTAGCTTTATTTTCTATATAGTAAAGTTCAAATCAAACGTTAAAGATTTTATCGTTAAGTCTGTTGACTATCAAACTGTTTTGTTTTTGGTGTTCTTATACGTTTTGATTATGGCAGTTGATAAGGTTGGCATTATTTCTAAAATCAGTGAAGCCTTCGTATCGGTAGGCGAAGTTAACGTGTTCTTATTATATACTATAATCGTTTGGGGTTCGGTGTTACTTTCAATGTTCATTGATAATATACCATACGTTGCAACAATGCTTCCTGTAATATCAAAGTTAACGCTTTCGGGAGTATCGCCACAAGTTATGTTTTTCGGGCTTCTTATCGGTGCAACTTTAGGCGGAAACTTAACGCCTGTCGGTGCTTCCGCCAACGTTGTCGGCATAGGAATATTGAGTAAAGAAGGATATAATCCAACGAATAAAGATTTCTTTAAAATAGGTATTCCGTTTACTCTTATAGCAGTAACGGCGGGCTATCTATTTGTATGGCTGGTATGGGGTATGTGATGGTAAAATTCGTTTTTTTTGATTTGGACGATACTGTTTTGGATTTTCATAAAGCAGAGAGACGAGCTATTAAAACCACGCTTAAAGAATATGGCATTAAGCCTAAAAAAGAAGTTTTGAATTTATACAGTAAAATAAACTTAAGCGAGTGGAAAAGATTAGAAAAAAAGGAACTGACGCACGAACAGGTTAAGGTGGAAAGGTTTGAAATTTTCTTTGATAAAATAGGCGTTAAAGCAAATGCAAAAGAAGTTACAATGCGATACGAAGGATATTTGTCACAGGAGTGCTTTTTTGTTCATAACGCACTTAAAACGTTAAAAAGCCTATATAAAGATTACAGATTGTTTATCGTCAGTAACGGGTTGAGAAATATTCAAGAAGGTAGAATTAAAGGTTCAAAGATAGGAAAGTATTTTGAAAAAATTTTCATCTCGCAAGATATAGGATTTAATAAGCCGGACGAAAGGTTTTTTAATTGGTGTTTTGATAGGATAGACGGGTTTAGAAGAGAAGAAGCGGTGATTATAGGTGACAGTTTATCTTCCGATATTAAAGGTGGAAACAATGCTAAAATAAAGACTATTTGGTTTAATAATAAAAAAAAGACAAATTATTCAAATATTTATCCCGATTATCAAATTAATAATTTAATAAAGTTAGAAAAGTTATTAAGAGAGATATAAATATCCACCGATATTGATGTGAACCCAAAAGTTTAGACAAAAAATTAAATTAAATTATTTGAGATTGAGTTCGGTATTTTACCGGACTCATTTTCAATTTAAGAGATATTCTCTCGTTGTTGTAGTAATAAATATAATCTTCTAATGTCTTAATGAAAG
>JAZLMT010000012.1:0-8299 GCA_045598745.1 Christensenellaceae bacterium | reverse complement strand
GCAAAACTTCTTTTATCAAGCATAATTCACCTATACTTTTATTTTGCGTTTTCTTTTTCTGTTTATACATTTTACCACATATAAATATAAAAGAGCAATACTTTTTTCGTATTGCTCTTTTTATTATTCTTTATTTTTCTTCACATTTATCAAAAGTGAAATTATAAACAGCCCCACGCTCCAACCAATTATTATAATAAAGTTTATCAAATTATCTATCGTTAAACTGCTAAAAGCACACTTTGAAAGATTTACGCCGTTATAGAAAGGTAGAACTTTACAAGCTGTTAAAAATCCACCGTTAATATTTTCAACCGGCATAAACACGCCACCCATAATTCCAACGCCCGTTACAAGTATTGAACTTATAGGTCCAACTTGTTTTTCCGATTTTGCAATCGTTCCCAAAAGCACACCGCAAGTTGAAAAGAAAATCATAGACGGTATAAGCATTATTATTGATAAGAAAAATTTTCCGTTTAAGGTTAAACCAAAAATTAACGATACTATATAAAACAAAACCGTTTGACATAACATTATAGGAAAGGAATACAAAATAAAACTCAAAAGATATTCTTTTCTGGTTACTGGCGATACTGAAATTCTGAACATAAAAGCACTTTCTTTATCGGAAGCCATATTCGTTGCAATAAACAACATGCAAAAGGCATACCCGAACACGCAAATTCCGGGTGCATAATTAGTTATTTCAAACATACTCGCTTCGGGAATACCGCTAAACAAAACTTGCATCAAAATAAGCATAACTATCGGAAGCCCTACTATAAATATAAGCGAAACGTAATCTTTTAACGTTTCTAAAATGTTTCTCTTTGAAAGCAATAAAACACGTTTCATTTATTCTTCCCCCACTATTTTCAAAAATGCGTCTTCCAAAGTGTTTGTATCCGTTTTTTTCTTTAATTCTTCACTTGTGCCAACCGCTTTAATTTCGCCCTTATCCAAAACGAAAACCTTATCCGAAAGCGCTTCGGCTTCTTCAAGATAGTGTGTTGTTAAAATCAACGTCGTTTGCCCCTTTAATTCGGCTATAACCTTCCAAAGTTCCCTTCTTGCCCTAACGTCTAACCCTAAAGTCGGTTCGTCTAAAAACAAAACTTTCGGCTCGTTTATAAGCGATAATGCTATGCTTAATCTTCTTTGGTATCCACCAGAAAGTGTTTTTGCTTTTTTATCTTTATAGTCGTTTAACTTCAGTTTTTCAATTAAATAATCAACTTTAACTTTTGTTTGTTCTTTAGTTAAGCCGTAAATTCCGCATAAAAACTCTAAATTCTCTTTAACCGACAGATTGTTTGATACTGCCGTTTCCTGCGGGGATACGTTTATTATTTCGCTTATTTTATTAAATTCTTTTTCTATATCAAAGCCGTATATCTTTATATTTCCTTCGGTTTTATAAGTGATACCGCAAAGTATTTTTATAAGCGTGCTTTTACCTGCGCCGTTTTCACCCAAAAGCGTTATAAACTCACCCTTTTTTATCGTTAAATCAACGCCCTTAAGTGCTTCACAATTTTTATAACACTTTTTTAAGCCCTTTATTTCAATTGCTATATCCACTATTTATCTTCCCCCAAAATACTGTCGGTTACGGCGGAAAAAACTTCTGCCTTCATGATTGCTATGCCTTTACTTTCATCGCCAACGACCACTAAACTGTCACCTGGGTTAATATTAAAAACTTTTCTTGCCTGCCTTGGAATAACTATTTGCCCCTTTTCGCCGACTTTACAAATCCCGAACAGATATTTTTTAGATTTTGACATAATTTCTCCTTTGTTATACTTTTCATACTTGTTATACTTTTATTTTAATAGTATTTTTTTTAAATGTCAATGATTTTAACATTTTCTTGTTTTATTTCATATAGTAATAGTGCAACGCAAAGGAGAAAAATGTGCTGTTTTTTTAATAGTTTTAATAATTGCCCTAATCAAAATATAAGGTATATCCGTGGTCCTATGGGGCCGACGGGTGCGACAGGTGCTCGTGGACCTATCGGTCCGCAAGGTCCTCAAGGGCCACAAGGTGCTCAAGGACCTATAGGCGTAGTTTCAACGAACAATTCTGTTTATGCAGGAACTAACACAACTCAAACGGTTACTGCAGGTAGCGTTATTCCTATCGGTTTAATAGCCAGCTCGCCAAACACCAACATGACCGTTAGTGCAAACGCCGTAAATATCACCGAATCAGGCACGTATCTTGTTTCTTATGCCGTTAACGGATCTGTCGGTAGTGATGATTTAATTTTATCGTTATATCAAAACGGAACTCAAATTCCGGGCGAAACGATAAACATGCAAAATACTGCCGATGCAAATTCTTCGGGCGCAAAAACAATACTTCTAAACGTCACTGCACCTGCAACTTTATCTATTTTTAACAGTTCACAACAAACTGCCACAATCAATTCCGGCACGTTGACAGTTGTTAAGGTAGCTTAAAAATTAAATAGATTGTATCACCTATCTTAAAAAAATATCCATCGGTTTTACCGATGGATATTTTTAAACCACACAAAAATTTTTTTATTTTTCTTTACACAACTAACCTGTTATGATAAAATAGTTATATACTTATGGGAGGAATTTATGAATAAAATTATAACTATCAGTAGAGAGTTCGGTAGTGGCGGTAGAGAACTCGGAAGAAGGCTTGCAGAATATTTAGGTTATGCTTATTACGATAAAGAAGTAATTTCGGAAATTGCAAAAAACACATCTCTTTCCGAACAATACGTTCAACAAGTTACAGAAAAAAATCAGTCTTTATTATATCCTATAACGGTTGCACAAACCTTTTGTTATTACGACATGTATGCCGTTCATCAAACGCAAAAGATTTTTTCGGAACAAGAAAAAGTATTAAAGCAAATGGCAGAGAAATCAAACTGCGTTATAGTTGGGCGCTGTGCCGATTATATACTTAAAGATTATAATCCATTTAAAATTTTCGTTTATTCCGATAAGCAAAGCAAAATAAAAAGATGCTTCAATAAGCGCGCTAAAGACGGCGAAGATATAACCGAAAAGAAGATTAAAAAATTCTTAAAGAATATTGATAAAGGCCGTTCAAGATTTTATTCTTTATATACCGGTCAAACTTGGGGTGATAAACTCAACTACGATATGTGCATAAACACGTCTAACGTCGTTATTAAAGATATTGTTCCACATATCGGAGATATTTTTAAATAATCTATATAAAAAAACAAATAAAACGTATAAAAAAGGTCTCATATTTGAGACCTTTTTATTTTCTTTCGGCTATAATATCCGTTTTCCCTTTTTCATCAACAAAAACGGTAATACTTCCGTCTACGTTCGTTCGCAATATTCTAATATTTTCATTTATTTTATATAGCCTATCTATTAACTGAAAACTTCCGTATTCATCGTTACCGGTTGAAATAATTGCTGTTTTCGGAAGTAATTTTTGTAAAAAATTATTCGTTGTTGAATAATTTTGCCCGTGATTTGAAACCTTAAAAAAATCTATACTTTCCAAAACAACGTTTTCGTTTAATAAGTTGCTCTCATACAATTCTAAAACAGTGCTTTCAACGCTAACGCCACCATCACCCGTAAACAAAAATCTTATACCGTTATATTCTACATATATTATCGGCGATAAATCTTTTATAAGTTCATCGGTTGGATTTTGTTCTTCAAACAATTCGTTATAAATACTACTGTCAACTTCACTTGGCCTTGGTGCTAAAAAGAAAACCTTTGATTCACCGTTAGAAAGATTACAACTATTATCGGAAATAATAAGTTTTATTTTCATTTTTTCGGCACTTTCAACAATGTCTTTTAAGTCCGAAAAAAGCGTATAATCATATATCTTCGGAATATATAAATTATTAACTTTTTTGTTTTCTAAAAGTTTTTTTGCGTTGCCTATGTGAGAGTTATGCGGATGAGTTAAAACCAAATATTCAATGGAATCAACTTTCATATTATTCAGTGTTTTTTCAATTAAATTATAGTTATCTACGGTGCCGGATCCCGTGTCTATCATCATAATTTTTCCGTCGTCAAATTTAATGATAGCACAATCTCCGTTTCCCACATTTAAATACGTTACCGAAAAACCGCTATAATCTAAAACGTTTTCGCTTTCCCAATGTTTATTATCACTTTCTTCTTCGCCGTGAAACTTAAAAATAAAATAATAACAAAGAATTCCCGCACAAATTATAATTAACGATATAACGGCACTAATTATTATTATCTTTTTTCTTTTTGCTTTTTCCATTTGTCTTTAGCAGTTCAATATCACTTAAAATTTTAGGTATAACTTCTTTTGTTGCATTATAACCTATTTCAAACATTTGCTCGCTATACTTTATATCAATAGGCGCAAAATCGTTTAAGTTAGGATGAATCACTATGTTACTGTATTGATACCCTTTTGCCCAAGGCTCTTTAACCTTCCCTTCATAAGTTGGAAAAAGTTTTGAAAGAAAACTCTTGCTCTTCGGTTCATGGTTTGATAAATCAATTGAAACTATATAATCAGCCCCCATTTCTTTGACTTTATCTGCCGGAACAGAGTTTGAAAACGCTCCGTCTATATATCTTTTCCCGTCAATAATAACCGGCTTAAAAAACGGCGGATAACTTGAAGAAGCACATAGCGCCCTTGCCGTATTGCCTTCTTTAAAAACTTGCTCGTCTCCGCTTTCTATCTCCGTTGCTATTGCACAAAACGGCTTTTTTAATTCTTCTATATTTAAAGAGCCTATATTTCTATCAATAACGTTAAAGATTTTTGACGTATCCATATTAAACATAAAAAGAGTTTTAATATCCGAAAAATCAATCTTCTTTATAAGTTCTTGCATATCGGTAGAAGTATATCCGTTTGCGTAAAACGCACCTATTATACTGCCGATACTCGTCCCGGCAACTATATCGAATTCAATATTGCTTTCTTCAAACGCTTTAAGTGCACCGAGTTCGCTAAAACCTTTTGCCCCGCCGGAACCTAAAGCTAAACCAAGCTTTATTTTCTTTGGTTCTTTAATTCTAAAAAGCCACTTAAAAAATTTATTCATTAATTTCTTTATCCTTTTGTTTTGAAATCTTAATTATCGTTATAAACAGTAATATTACGGCTAAACCGAGCAAACACCACAAAACCAAATTTAAACTTATACCTATCAAAGTGCAAAGTGCCGAAAGCCCACAAATCAAAAGCCCTGCAATAAAATTACCTATAACTATCGGAAGTATTGCATGCTTAAAATCCAAATTCAAAAATACTGCAATTGCAGTGCCCGTCCAAACCCCCGTCATAGGAAGCGGAATTGCAACGAAGATAAAAACCCCAAGCATTTTCATCGCCGTTTCGCTTAAATGTTTTTTATTTCCACTTTCCTGTTGTTTATTTTCCGTTTCGTTTGCCTTGTTTTGAAAATAGTTTTCTACTTTTATGGCAAAATTTTTGAACGGTTTCCATTTCTTTAATAAATTCAATATAGGTTTAAGCAAAAAGAAAACAGGCACAAAAACTATTGTTGAACCAACGTATGCAAGCAAAAACGATTTTATAAACCCAAGTGAATCCCAAGCAAAAACGATTCCGCCTTTTAATTCTATAAGCGGAATTAAACTCATAAATATAGTTGCAAGCGGAACGTTTCCGTTAAATAAATTTGCGATTGCTTCAGTTAACATATTAAAAAACCTTTGAAAATTTGTTTTTTTACTATATAATTATTATATAGTAATTATATTAAAAAATCAATAAAATAAAACATTTAGGTTTAATATGACGACACAACAACTTTTATCTGGGCTTAGAAAAGGAATCACAGAATACAAAATGATTAAAGACGGCGATAAAATTGCCGTCGGAATTTCCGGTGGAAAAGACAGTGTAACACTTTTAAAACTATTAGCAGAATACAAAAAATTCTCGCCCGAACATTTTGACTTGATTGCAATTTCCGTTGATTTAAGGTTTGACGGATTGAATAGCGATTATAGTGAGATTGAAAAACTGTGCAATTCTTTAGGTGTTGAATACTATATTGAAAGGACGGATATAGGTCAAATTGTATTTAGCGAAAGAAAAGAAACGAACCCTTGTTCTCTTTGTTCAAAGATGAGAAAAGGGGCGCTATATGAAGTTGCAAAAAAACACGGCTGTAACAAAGTGGCTTTAGGGCACCATAAGGACGACCTTATTGATACCTTTGCCCTTTCGCTTTTTTATGAAGGCAGACTTTCTTCTTTTGCCCCGAAAAGTTTTCTTGACAGAACCGAAATAACGATAATAAGGCCTATGCTTTTTATAGAAGAATACAAAATAGAAGCTTATTCAAAAACGTTACCCGTTATTAAAAGCAAATGCCCGGCAAATAAAAACACAAAGAGAGAACTCGTTAAAAATATAATAAAAAATATCGGGAAGGATATCCCCGATATTCGTGAAATGATGTTTACTGCAATTATTCATCCGGATAGATATAATCTCTTTGATAAATTTCTATCACAAAACGATAAAATTTAGTAATTAAAAAGCCTTCCGAAAGGAAGGCTTTTATATTATAATTTGTTTCCTAAATGCGCAATAATGTTTAAGCCGGTCAATTCTTTAAGTTCTTCTTCAGACCTAACTTTATTATCAAAAATATAAATTAAAATAACTGCAACAATAGATATAATCAAACCAATTCCCGCTCCTAAAATAGCATCCGTAAAATATGGCGTTGTTTTTTTCACTTCTGCTTTTCTTTGAACAGGACTGATGCTAATACTTCCGGTTGAAGTTATATCTCTACCCGTTTTATCAAATTCATCAAGCCATGCACTAAAACCCTCTATTGCATAATCAAGCCTCTTTTCCGCAAGCTCATTTATTGAATCCGAATAAGAAATAGTGAATATCAAAGTTTCGTCTATACTAGTTCCAATACTTCCACTATAAATGAATGCCTCTTCTCCATATTTTTCTTTTAAATAGTTATTTATAACTTTATTTGCTTCATCTGATGTAAAAGAAGAAATAATGGTTGGAAGAATAAGATCTGCTAACGTTAAACTGTTATTTGCTCTGCTTTTTGCGGTTGAAACGTCAATATCACAGGAAACGATAACTTGCTTGCTTGCCGTATACGTCGGTGATTTTTTCTTTTTACTATATAAAAAAGCAAGTGCACAAAAAACAATAGTTACAATTAATATAAAGATTAAGTTTCTATAAAGGATAGTCCATATAGGAAAATTTTTCTTTTTCATTATTTTTCACCATCCCTTACCGATTCAATATGTGCCAAAAGCGGAACACCTGTTAAAACTTCTATTTCCTTTCTTGACGTAATACTCTTATCCATTAACATTGATAAATAAACAGCAATAATACCAACAACAACACCAACGGCAACAAATATTATTAAAGCTTTCTTTCTTGAAACGTTCATAACGGCATGGCCGACAGCACCGATATCTGTTAAATCTACCTTTAATGAATAAAAATAAACGTATTCGTTTTCATTCTCGGGATTTTTTCGCTTTGCTTCTTGATCTGCGGCTAATGCTACAATCCTAACTTTTTCTTCTGCACCGGTATTAGAATTATCAACGTAAGAAAGCGTAAAACAATAATTTTCGCTTTCCGAATCATAAGTTACGTCAATATTTGACCTGATGATTGATTTTGGACAATCATATTCTTTATCCGGATTATATACGTCTAAAACAGGTGTTAAAATAATTTTTTCAATTTCACTTTGATTTATTTTTAACTCTTCACCGCCTTTTTCAAAAATATAAAAACTTTTTTCTTTCCTTAAATAATGAACCTTATCTTCAGAGTTTTTACCATTTTTAATAACGTTAAAAGAAACTGCATTATTAGTATTGTTCGGGTTCGCCTTATATTCTTCTAAAATTCTATCCGTGATATTGATACCGTTTATTGAATAAATATATTTTTGCAGTTCAATAGAACGGGTATAACTGTCTGTAATACCCTTTTCTATCATCATTTTGTTGAACTGATCATAATAGAAGTTTGCCCTATCAACAACGTATCCCATAGAAAAAAAGTTTGAAACGGTGCTTGCATACTTCCTTGCGGAATCAATATGCGTCGTGCTATTGTCAATAATATTACCGTTTGCATCTTTTTCTAAAACGTTCTTTACCGTAAAAAGAACGTTTTCATAAGCAGTATAATCCGGCTTTTTTAATTTAAAATATGCAAAGAAAGCAATCAGTGAAATCACTATTGCTATAATTACAATAACTATTCTTTGCCA
>JAZLMT010000011.1:0-6289 GCA_045598745.1 Christensenellaceae bacterium | reverse complement strand
TGTCGCTCCCTTGCGAGAACGACACTTATAGCATACGCTTCTCGCTTAGTTGCGACACTTCTTAATACTCTGTGAGCATAAGTGCAAAAAGCATATAACTACCTAATAGTAGTTATGCTCACATAAAAAAATAATATTAAGAAATGTCGCATTTTTATTTTAACACAATAGTTGTTAAATTGCAACATTAAAATAAAACACCATCTAAAAATTTATTTTTTTAGGTGGCGTTATTTTTTTTATTCTTCTATTTTTTTAACTATATATTTTAAAACGTTAAATAATGATTTTTGGCAATCTTCCAACACTTCACTCGGCATATTATCTAACGGTGGGCAAGTTTCCAAAGAGTATACCCCGCTAAACTTTATTTCCCTATTTGCCCTAATAAAATCATCCCACTTGATTGAGCCTTGATAGGGATACAAATGCACGTCCATATTCCAATTATTGTCGTGTATGTGGTAAACCTTTAATCTATCCCCCGACAAAACGATATTATCATAAATATTCAGTCCGAAAACGTTACAATGGCCGGTATCAAAACACATCTTAAAGTTTTCGTCGTTTACTTTATCTATAAAATCAACTATAGTTTTAGGCGTGTTTAAAGCGTGATCGTTAAACGGCATATTTTCCAAACATATCGTTACGCCGTTATCCTTTGCAAACGGCAAAAGTTTTAACCAATATTCATAGTTAATGTCTAACGTTTTTTGATAATCGTCTTCCTTTCCCCAACCATACGGCATAACAGGGTGAACAACAAGATTTTTTACTCCCAAAAGATTACAACCGATTATATCTTTCTTAAAATAGTATTCTATATTGTGTTTTCTTTTTTCGGGGCTGGTATCGTCAGTGGACCATGCACCGTGCAATTGAGAAACCGTTAACCCAACTTCTTCGTTGTCTTTTTTTAATTTTGTTAAATAATCCTTCAACTCTTTATCGTTTAAGTCGTATAACGGAGAATACGGCGAAATAAACTCTTGAAAGTCATAATAATCATAGCCGTGCTTTTTTAGGTTTTTAAGCCCTTCTAAATAGTTCTCTTTCCCAAAATATGCGCTAGAAACAATGCCTAATTTCATTTTTCACCTCTAAATATATTTTACCACCTTATTTTAAAAAAGCAATACGTTTTTTATATTAACACTCATTGACTTTTTTTCATATAAATGGTATATTAAAGAAAGAAATTAAACAAAGGAGAATTTTTATGGGAACGTTTATAATTAAAAAGACGCCTACGGGTGGTTTTCACTTTGGTTTAATCGCTTCTAACGGCGAAAAAATCGCAAGTGCTACACAAGTATATTCTACGAAAGCAAGCTGTAAATCCGGTATAGAAAGCGTTACAAAAACATCTATAAAGTGCATAGAAGAAGATAAGGTTGAAGATCAAACTTTGAAAAAACCGGAGGCAAAAACCTGCCCTAAATTTGAAATCTATTTTGATAAAGCAGGTTTATACCGTTACCGTTTAATCGCTTCTAACGGCGAGTGCGTTGCAATATCTGAAGAAGGTTATAAGTCTAAAAACGGCGTTATTATCGGAATTAAAAGTGTTGCTACAACTTCACAAGATGCAGAAATTGTTGACCAAACCAAATAAAACATAAAACGTAAAAGCCAACTATCCACCGTTTTTCGGTGGATAGTTTATTTATACGGCTAAAAATTTATAAAAAATAAAATATTTTATTTAAAAGAGTTATATAGTTTTTGCTTTTTTAAAAGAAAAGTCGTATAATATAAAAGTAAAACGTTTCTCGGGGTGTAGCGCAGTTGGTAGCGCGCTTGGTTCGGGACCAAGAGGTCGTGAGTTCGAATCTCGTCACCCCGACCATAATTTTATTTTGAAAGCATAACTTTTTTTATGCTTTCTTTTTTTATTATGAAATTCACTTTTTTCTTGATTGAAGAAACTTTTTATGATAAAATAACATTAAAAGGAAATTATTATGGAAGAAAACTTAAAAGATAAAGTTATAATTATCACTGGCGCAAGTTCCGGTATAGGAAATGCTATCGCAAAAAGGCTATCCATTTGTGGCGCAAATATAGTTATGTTTGGCGGAAGAAATAAAGAAAAACTTTTTTCTAAAAGAGATGAAATAATAAATCTCGGCGGAAAATGTTATGCAATATCCGGGAATTTAACCGATGCTGATTTCGTTGACAACGGAATTAAAGAAGTATTAAAGGAATACGGAAAGATTGATATTCTAATAAATAATGCCGGCAATGCGTTCAGCTCCCCTTTCTCTTCCGTTACGGAAAAACAGTTTGACGAAATTATTGAACTTGACGTTAAAGTCCCTTTCTTTTTAACGCAAAAAATGTTGCCCCACTTAAAAAAATCCGATTATGCAACTATTGTAAATATCGCATCTGTTGTCGGGCATTTGGGATATCCACTGCAAAGTGCTTATTCTATGGCAAAACATGCATTACTTGGTTTTACAAAATCTCTTGCTAACGAAGTTTATAAAGACGGAGTGCGTGTTCACGCAATAAGCCCGGGCGGTGTTTATACCGATATGGTAAAACTCACCCGTCCAGATCTTAATCCCGAAGACGTTATTCTTCCCGAAGACGTTGCCGAAACGGTCGCTTTCCTACTAAATAACCGCAATAGCGCAGTTATTGACGAAATACTTATCCATAGGGTTGGCAAAGCCCCGTTTGGCGTATAATAAACTAAAATAAAACATAAACGAGCATAGCGAAACGCTATGCTCGTTTTTTTTGCTGTTATCAACATTTGCTGATGTTTTTTATTATATATATTGACCGAAACAACTGATTTTTGTTGATTATATTCTTTTTATTATATCGTATATTTTCTTTGCAAAGAAATAAAAACCTAAATCAGTAGGGTGACAACCGTCTACCGCACAATGTTCTCTTATTCCACTTGGATATATATTAAAACCATTTATAATGTAAACGTTTTTATCGCCGTTTTTTATAGCATAATCATAAGTTGCCTTAATAATAGCATACCTTTCTTTACCCTCTTTATCTCTACGAGCATCCGGCTTTGAAAGAAATATAATAGGCGTATTTTTATTCTTCCCACTTCTGAATTCTTTATATAGTTTCAAATGTGTGTTCCTTAAATGTTCAGCGTTCGGGGCATTATGGTCATAATCACAAACAAAAATACTACAATCAAAATCTCTTAAAAACTCTATCATTTTATCTTCAGCCCTTGCATTGCCGGAAAATCCCAATATATAATAGTCAAGTTTTGACCATTCCGAAACATAACTTTGATAACAATTATTTGGTTTAGATGCACACCCCCCTTGGGTTATTGATGATCCATAATACAATATCGGCTTTTTATCCAAATAGTAATTATACGGCATTACGTCACTATTTTTTGCAAGTTCTATTTCAAGCGCTTTTACTCCACTATAAAGCGGAAAATACAAAATATAATCTCTGCTTTTTCTTCCTTGCAATTTAAGTTCAGCAGAAAAAGTTGCTTCACCATCCATGTTCGGACATAAATTACCGACAAAAATTTCTTTACCTTTGACTATTTCGCATAACGAAAAACACGCACTACCTACAAATGCCATATGATACATATTGCATTTTGCGAATATTTCACCTTTTAATTTTATCACGTTACTGTTGGTTGAAAACAAAAGCCTGATTCCCGCACTGCATTTACTACCCCAATCAACACCTTCACTGATTTCTTTTGAAAGTTTGTCCGGCATTTTGATAAACCCAAACTCATTATCATAATATCCACCAAAAATATTGAATTTCTCATTTGGCATCTTATATATATTTGATTTAAAGGCCGTTACGTCTTGTTTCTTAAAGTTTTTATCTATTTTAGTAATATCCATAATTAATACCCTTATATTATAAATTTTTTTATTCGTTTGTTATATCATTATTAAAAAATTTGTGTTGAAAGCTTTTTCTTTTCTTTCGGCGGAAATAGTTTGTCAAATTCTTCGGCTTTGACTTCATCAACCAAATAAACATCTGGCGTTTGATATTCGCCTTTCTTGTTATCTAAATAACCTTTTTTAAGTTCTTTACACAAAAAAAAAGAATCATCTGCACCGTCAGGTAATCCGTGATATTTAATGTTAAAATTCCTAGCAAAAGTAAACCCGCTTTTAGAATAAAAATCTATATTACCTTCAAAACAAACAGCCCCAAACCCCATTTCGGTTGCCTTTTCAAGCGAATAATCTAAAAGCATTTTCCCGTATCCTTTTCTCTTATGTTCGTTAGCAATACAAATAGGGCCCATAGTTAAAATAGGAAATTTATCGCCGTTATTTAACGTGATAAAAGTCTTATAAAAAACATTTTGTCCTATAATTTTGCAGTTTAGTTTTAACACGAAGTTTAACTCTTTCACAAAGTTATCGTCCTTCCGCATTTGATTAAGGACAAAATGTTCTAAACACCCTGGGCGGTAAACGTTCCAAAAACTTTCTCTAACTAAATTTTCAACTGTAAATTGTTCATCTTGTTTTTCATTTTCAATTATAATATTATCCATTTTTATTACCTTATTTTACAAAACTCCACCATTTGATTTTTCATAGATATTTTATTTACATTGTAACCAAATTCTAACAATTCTTTTTTGCACATTAAAAAAGAGTGATCTATGCTAAACCCCAACACGTCTTCAATCTGTTTGAAAGTTAATACTTGTTTATCGTTATTTTGTTTTTTTATATATTTCCAAAGCAACTCATATTTACTCATATTTCTTTTCTCTTTTATACAATTTCAAAAGTCTTGGACGGTTATATCTTTGAATAATTATAAATACACTATCAATTAAAGCACAACCAACGGAAGTAATAACAAAAACAAGTGCCCTCCCATAAGGAATTATCATAAATAGTGGCAAAAAAGATAGTAGAAACATAATTTCATGCACAATTTCCGCTTGACAGGTTGCACCAAGTATTTCTTCTAAACCTTTTCCCCTAAAATCAAAAGCCGTTTTATCATAAGTAGGAAAAAATTTTTTCCATTTATGAACTTTCAATATTTTATATAGTGATTTTTCAAATCTTCTTTCTTTAAACCACCATTTTGTAAAATCCATTTTATTATTATAGATTACGTTTATAATAGATCCCGTAAGCGGTCTAAAACAAGTATGGTAAAAAGTTGTAATTAAAGTGACGCCTATTACTTCTAACACGTCGTTATCAACAAAAAACGACGGAATATAAACACCTATTGTAATTATAAAAAATATGGGTATTATCCACTTCATCCAAGGTCTTAAATTCATAAATTTACGGCTATATTATAACAAGTTTCATTTTTTATTTCAAGTATTAGAATCCATTTACCGCCTGTCCGTAAAAAATTCTTGAAATATGTTTCAAAACGCAAAACGAAAGGTGTTTTTATGGTTCAAGTCTGCCTAGGGGGTTATTTTTGACCAAGCGAACGTCGTTCACTTTTAGCGTCTTTTTTGACATAAAAAAAGACCCTGCAAATGCAAGGTCATTAAGAATTGCAAAAAAACGGCTGTTTTTTGATAAAAAAGGCAGTAAAATGGTCATTTCGCCAAAAGACGAAATGGCCAACTGATTTGGCTGCCCCTGACAGACTCGGGCGACTTGCCAAACTTTTGACACAATATAATAAACTCTTGACATCGTGCAACAAAGCCCTTCGTAGTGAAGCGGAGAAGCGTCGACGACACTTTACGTTCCGAAAAAGCGGTTTACACACTCTCCCCTGACAGGGCGTTGACCTTCGGTCAACACTTTGCCCGTCATTGATTGTCCATCAAAGACGTAGCGAACTGACGACTGTCATTGCTCCGCAATGGTCGTCAGTTCACACCAGTCGGGAACCGACGGCAAAAGAAAAACACCAACGTTTTGTTGGTGTTTTCTTTTGTTGGCTGCCCCTGACAGACTCGAACTGACGACACTTCGGTTAACAGCCGAATGCTCTACCTGCTGAGCTAAGGGGCAGTATGGTCAACTTTCGTTGACGTTTGTTTTGTGTGTCCCTTTGAGTCTTGCACTCATTGTAGCCTTTCAGTCTTATGGTGTAAACCTTTACGGTCGCCCTACCGACTGAGCTAAGGGGCAATGTCTAAACTTAATATGTATTAAGTTTAGAATTTGGATGCAGCAACTACCTATCTTCCCAAATCGTCTCCAATTAAGTATTTTCGGCGCAAGTGAGCTTAACTTCTGTGTTCGGTATGAGAACAGGTGGATCCTCACCGCTAACGTCACCGCAATGGTATAGTAACAAGCTT
>JAZLMT010000010.1:0-12113 GCA_045598745.1 Christensenellaceae bacterium | reverse complement strand
TTTTGGCTTCTATACATACTTTCTCGCATAAACCGTTTAAAGGGTTACCGTTTATAGGACCGGGACATTTATCAGATTGAAAATTACAAAAAAACGACATATTCATCCTCCTTTTTGTTTTCTATATTCAATATATGCTTTGACGGGATAAATATGTTAAAAAAAAAGCGTTGCCAAAAAGCAACGCCCAAATAAAAACAAAAACTATTTGTTTTCTAATAGAGATACTATATCTTTAACGGTTTTAACGTTAACTGCCTTTTCGTCATCAACCGTGATACCGAACTCTTCTTCAATACTCATAACCATTTCAACAACGTCTAAAGAATCGGCACCCAAATCCTTAACGATATCCATATCGTCACCGATTTCACTAATATCCTTTTTTAATTGATTTGCAATAATTTCTTTTATTTTATCTACTGTTGCCATAAAAACAACCTCCACTATCAAAATTCATCTTTAACATTATATCACTAAAGCCATAAAAAAGTCAATAAAATTTTATATTTTTTACACACGTGGGTAGTTTTTACACACTTACAAAATTTTGTGGCTATTCTTGTGCTATAAGTATAAAATAATCACTTTTTTTACAAATAATTTTATTATCAAAAACGCTTTCCGAAATTAAATCTTTAAGTTTTCCGTTAAAGTTAATTTCATAATCTCTGTCGCTTAAATTTATAACGATCAAAACTTCACTTTCTTGATTTTTTCTCGTATAGGCTATAAAGCCGTTTTCTTCTTTAAGTATTTCCAAATCCCCATCACTGAACGCAGAAATATTTCTGATTTTCCCCATCTTAATATAAAAATCTAAAATATTATTATCAATATCGTTCCAAGTAAACGTTCCACGGTTTAACGGATCGGTAAACCCTTGCATACCTATTTCGTCGCCGTAGTATACACTTGGCGTTCCGTATATTGTATATTGAAGTAGAACTGCAATCTTAAGCCTTTTTACTGCAATTTCGTATTCTTCACCCGTCAGTTTTATTTTAGATTGTTCTTCTTTATTCAGCCCGTTAACGTTTACGTTTGAAACCGCCGAAAGCAATCTGAAAATATCGTGCGTTGCAAGTAAATTCATCAAAATATCAAGGCTTTGCTTCGGGTAGTGGTCTATCTGCGTTTTAATAACTTTTGAAAGAGTTTTGCTATCACACGTTTTAACGTAATTTATTATGGCGTTTTTTAGCGGATAGTTCATAACGGAATCAAGCTCATCCCCTAAAAAATATTTCCTTCTCTTTCCGTAAGAAATTTTATTCGTTGCGTCTTCCCACACTTCACCGATAACTACAGCGTTTTCGTTTATTCTTTTAACGGCACTTCTTATTTTAGTGGAAAAACTTTCGGGAAGTTCATCAACAACGTCTAACCTCCAACCGCCTATACCAAGGCGTGTATAATGTTCTATAACGCCGTTTTCACCTGCAATAAAATCAACGTATCCGCTCTCTTTATTCGTCTGCGGAAGCGTTTTTATACCCCACCAACTTGCATATTTATTAGGATATTCGGTAAAGTTAAACCAACCGTAGTATTTTGAGTCTTTACTGTTGAAAGCACCTACACTGTCAAAATGCTTGTCCTTATTAAAATAAATACTGTCCGAGCCCGTATGATTAAACACTCCGTCAAGTATTATTTTTATTCCCCTTTTATCTGCTTCGCTTATTAAGTGTTTTAAATCTTCTTCACTTCCCAAAAGCGGATCAACCGTCATATAATCGGCAGTATCGTATCTATGGTTAGAATATGCCTTAAAAATAGGATTAAGATATATTGTAGAAACAGATAAACTTTTTATATAGTCAAGTTTTTCGGTTATCCCTAAAATATCGCCTCCGAAAAAATCGTTGTTTAATACTTCGCCGTTCCCGTCCGGCCTGAAATCAGGCGTTTCGTTCCAATTCTTATGCAGAATTTTCCCGCTTTCTATATTCTTGTTTTTTTCAGCCCTATAAAACCTATCGGGGAAAATTTGATAGATAATTCCACCTTTCAAAAAGGTAGGAACTTTATAACTTTCGCCATACACCGATAGTTGAAAACTGTTTATTGAACGGCTTTCTTCTCCAAAGTATTCGTCGTTTTTGCCGATAAAATTACCGTTCTTTAAATCAAAATAATACCAGTATAAACCTTTTTCTAAAGCAACATCTGCCTTTAAAAAGTCGCCGTCTTTAGTCATTGAAAAACGTTTTTCAATTCCACTTTCGGTATAAAAAACAATTTCGGCAATATCATAAGAACACCTCAATCTAAAAGTGACCAAGGTGTTCTCTTTAATTGCTCCTATTATGCTTTTATAGTCTTTATCAAGTGGATTAAATAGCATTTATTATTTTATCCTTTTTAGGTTCCAAATATTTTCAGCATACTCTCTGATACTTCTGTCGGATGCAAATCTACCGCTTGAAGCAATATTCATTAAACTCTTTTTTGCCCAATCAAGTTTATTCTTATATACCTTATCTGCTTTTGCGTGAATATCGCTGTAAGCACCAAAATCGGCAAGGCACATATAAGGATCGGCAACAGGTGAACCAGTGAGTAAATATTTTGCAATATCTTCAAAAGTTTGCCCGTTAAACCCGTGATTCAAACTTTCAATAACCTTTTGAAGTTTAATATTTGATTTATAGAAATAAGAAGCGTCATACCCCCTATTCCAAAGATCGTCAACTTCTTTTGCCGTAAGCCCGAAAATAAATATATTATCTTTTCCGCAGGCTTCTTGCATTTCAACGTTTGCCCCGTCAAGCGTTCCTATCGTCAAAGCACCGTTAATCATAAACTTCATATTGCCCGTTCCGCTCGCTTCTTTTCCCGCTTGAGAAATTTGTTCGGAAATTTCAGATGCAGGCATAAGTTTTTCTGCCATGGAAACGCAATAATCTTCCATATAAACAACGGATAATTTTTTGCTTATAACAGGATCTTTTTTAATATCTTCCGATAGGGCGCAAATAAGTTTAATAATTTGTTTTGCAAAG
Organism: Christensenellaceae bacterium; assembly: GCA_045598745.1. Lineage (GTDB taxonomy): Bacteria > Bacillota > Clostridia > Christensenellales > Borkfalkiaceae > UBA1259. Next base: position 9,105 of record JAZLMT010000010.1, on the reverse strand, counting down.
TAATAACCCGGTGCAGCCTTTGCCCCGAAAATAAAGGTCTTCGGTATCATAGGTTTATTTGGATTTTCTTTTAATTCGTTATATAGCGAAATAATATAAAGTGCGTTCATAAGTTGGCGTTTATATTCGTGCAACCTTTTTGCTTGAACGTCAAACAACGTATCGGGATTGATTATTATGCCTTGTTTCTTTTTTGCATATTCAACGAATTGCTTTTTCTTTATACTCTTTATTTCGTTAAGCCTTTCCAAAACGGAAGTATCACCGCTAAACTTTTTAAAATCTTCAAGTTTACCGGCATCCATAATAAACCCGTCGCCAATACAATCGGTAAGAAGTGAAGTTAGTTCCGGATTAGATTGACATAACCAACGCCTATGTGCAATACCGTTTGTAACGTTAGTGAACTTATCGGGATATATATCGTTAAAGTCCTTAAAAATACTGTTCTTAATTATATCGCTGTGTAATTGAGAAACGCCGTTAACTTTATGCGAAGCGATAACCGAAAGGTTAGCCATTCTTATTTGGTTATGCGAAAAAATACTCATCCTTTCAATCTTGTTCCAATCCCCAGGGAATCTGTTCCACATATCGGCACAAAATCTTTGGTTAATTTCTTTTAAAATCATATAGATTCTCGGAAGCCTTCTTGAAATCAAATCTTCGTTCCATTTTTCAAGTGCTTCGCTCATAACCGTATGATTTGTATAAGCAACGGTTCTAGTAACGATACTCCAAGCATCGTCCCAAGAAAAACCGTGTTCGTCTATTAAAATACGCATAAGTTCAGGTATACAAAGTGCAGGGTGCGTATCGTTAATATGAATTGCGGCTTTATCCGGAAGTGTTGATAAATCGCCGTATCTCTTTATATGATCGGAAATAATATCTTGAAGGGCTGCGGAAACCAATAAATATTGTTGTTTTAGCCTTAAAGACTTGCCTTCAAAATGGTTATCTGAAGGATACAAAACTTTAGAAATAAGTTCTGCTTCGTTATCCTCTTGCATACTTCTCATATAATCGCCTTGGGAGAAAGTTTTCATATCAAACTTATTGATATTTTGCGCCTTCCAAAGCCTTAAAATAGAAACGGCTTCTCCGTTTTTACCGGAAATCATCATATCGTAGGCAACGGCTTCAACTTCCTTTGCGTCGTAATGATGAATTTCTAACCCTTTATCCGTCCATTGTTCTTCAATGTGCCCGTCAAACTTAACCGTATACGTTTTATCTAATCTTTGCGTAAGCCAAACTTCTCCACCCGGTAGCCAAATATCAGGAAGTTCCATTTGCCACCCGTCAACGATTTTTTGTTTGAATAGACCGTATTCGTATCTGATTGAATAACCCATAGCAGGATAATTTTGGCTGGCAAGTGCGTCCATAAAACAAGCGGCAAGCCTTCCGAGCCCTCCGTTTCCAAGCCCTGCATCAGGTTCTAATTCATAAAGTTCTTCTAAATCTAAATTAAACTCTTTTTTTAGCGCTTGATTCAGTGCCGATTGAATATCTAAATTATAGGTATTGTTTTTTAACGATTGACCGAGCAAAAATTCCATGCAAAGATAGTAAACTCTCTTGCCGTTTTTTTCACGGTATTTTTTGTTAAAGGCAGTCCTTTTCTCTAAAAGGATATCTCTAACGCCCATAACTACCGCTTTATAAATTTGTTCCTTTGTTGCCTCTTTCGGTGAAACTCCAAAATATCTTGAAAGTTTACCTTTAATAAGTGTTGTTGCTTCTTTTTCAGTCATTTTTGCCACATATCTCCAAATTAGTCATTATACATTTTTTCATATTCTTTTGCCGAAACGTCCCAAGAAAAATCCTTTTCCATAACGTTTTTTATCAACATATTCCAAGATTCACTGTTGTGATAAGTTTTAATTGCTTCGTAAATATTAAACAACATATCGTGTGCGTTATAATCGTGGAAAGTAAACCCGTTGCCGTCGGCATTTCCGAAAGCGAAAGACTTAATACTGTCGTTTAAGCCACCCGTTTCCCTTACGATAGGGACAGTGCCGTAACGTGATGCAATCATTTGCGAAAGCCCGCAAGGCTCCATTTTAGAAGGCATCAAGAAAATATCCGCACCGGAATAAATTTTTCTTGAAAGTTCTTGATTATATGCAATAATGGTTGCGCATTTGCCTTTATAACAATTTGCAATATAGGTAAAGAAACTTTCAAATCCTACTTCACCTTTACCTAAAACGACGACTTGCACTTCCGATTGAAGTAATGATTCAATGGTTGCCCTAACCAAGTCTAATCCTTTATGCGAAACAAGGCGTGATATTATTGCCACGATAGGAATATCTTTATTTACTTGAAGACCTAACATTTTTTGTAGTTCTTCTTTACATTTTGCTTTACCGCTTAAATCTTTCAGAGAATAGTTTTTAAACAAAAACTTATCTGTTTTCGGGTTATAGTAGTCGGTATCTATTCCGTTAAGAATTCCCCTTAATTTATGAGCGTTTCTGTTTACTATATCGGATAGCCCGTGTGCGAAATAAGGATCTTTTATTTCGTTTGCGTATGTTGGGCTGACGGTAGATAAAACGTCAGTCATTTCCATTGCGCCCTTCATAAGATTAACACAACCGTCAAGTTCAACGAAATTCCTTATTGAATCAGGGAAACCGAATAAATCGGAATAAGTATCAAACCCAAACTTCCCTTGATATTCTATGTTATGAATAGTGAAAATTGTTTTTATTCTTCTAAATTTCTCATCACCGTAATACATACCTTTAAGGTAGATTATAGAGCCGGCAGTTTGCCAATCGTTAGCGTGCAACACGTCAGGATAAATATCTAATCTTGCAATCGTATCAAGACACGCCCTTGAAAAGAAAGCAAATCTTTCCCCGTCATCATAAAACCCGTAAATATTACCTTCTCTTTTGAAGTAATATTCGTTATCAAGAAAATAAAACTTAACGCCCTCATATTCGCATAAGAAGACACCGCAGTATTGATATCTCCAACCTACTGCAACGTTAAAGTTTGTTAAATACTTAAAATCTTTTTTTAACTCTTCTTTAATACCGCTATAAAGTGGAAGGATAACCGAAACGTCAAAATTTCCGTTTTTTGCTATTGCTTTAGGAAGCGAACCCAAAACGTCTGCAAGTCCACCGGTAGCAAAAAATGGTGCTGCCTCCGAACCGACGAAAACGACCTTCTTTTTACTTTTTATTTCAATTTCAGGAAGTTTTTTCGTAGTAACCTTTTTGTTTTCTGCTTTTTTGGCTACAGATTTTTTTATAGGCTTTTTTACTTCCTTTTTTTCCGTTACTTTAACTTCGGATTTAATTTTATCAACTTTCTTTACGGTTATTTTAGCCGTTGTATTTTTCTTTTCCATTTTTCTCCTTAAATCATTATCTTCTTACCTATGTAGAACGGATGATTTTCGCTACCCGATAGAACACGTTTATCTCTGACTACAACGTTTTTATCAGCGATAATACAGTTAAGCGTGCAATTTTCGCCCAAAACGGTATCTTGCATTACGATACTGTTTTTAATAACTGCACCTCTTGCAACCTTAACGTTTCTAAAGATAATGCTGTTATATACTTCACCTTCAATAGTGCAACCGTCTGCAATCATGGAATTTTTAACAATAGAACTGTTGCCATACTTTGTAGGAGCAGAGTCTCTTATCTTTGTAAAGATACTTCTCTCGCCGAAAAGTTCGCTCCTGTTCTTTTCGTTTAATATTGCCAAATTGCTTTCGTAGTATGACTGAAGTGATTTTATACCTGCATAAAACCCTTTATATTCAAAGCCGTAAATCTTCATGCCTTTTAAGTTTTCAATAATAACGTCCGTCATAAAATGACGTCTGTTATGTGAAATACTATCAATAACTATATTTTGAAGAAGAGTTTTTTTCATAACCATAACGTTGGTATAAACGTTCATGCTTTTGCCCGAAGGAATAACGTTATAATCAACGCCCGTTATTCTCTTGTTGACCATTGTGAGCCCCGTAACTTCTTCATCACCAAGGTCTTTCCCCGCAATCTTCTTATACACAAGCGTTATATCCGCTTTGTTTTTAATATGTTCTTCAATAACTTCTCTATAGTCCATATTGCAAACGGCATCACAATCGGTCATAACAACGTATTCTTCGTCTGCACGAACGATGAAGTTTATCGCACCCTTTAACGCTTCTAACCTAGAACTGTATAGTGAATCGTTATCAGGTTCGCCGAAAGGCGGAAGCATAATAACACCGCCGTCTTTTCTTGCAAGGTCCCAATCCTTTCCCGAACCAACGTGGTCCATAAGCGATTGATAGTTTGATTTAGTGATTATACCTACCGTATCAATTCCCGAGTTAACCATGTTTGAAAGCGGAAAATCTATCAAACGGTATCTACCGCCAAAAGGAATTGAAGCCATAGTTCTTATTCTAACAAGTTCCGGCACTTTGCTATCGTGAATATTAGAGAAAATAATACCAACTGCTTTCATTAGTTTTTACCCCCTTTAATATCTTTATCAACGATATCGCCACCGTTAACTTTAACTTTTTTGCCTATCTTAATATTTCTACCTAAAAGAGCGATGCCTTTTTTATTTTCCTTCTTATCGCCGATAATTGCGTTTTCGCCAATTTCGGTATTTTCGTCAATTATAGAATATTCAATATTAGCACCCTTTTTAACTTTAACGCCACCCATTAAGATACTGTTTTTAACGGTTGCGCCTTCTTCAACGATAACCGAACTTGCCAGAACGGAATTTTCAATATAACCGAAAATTTCGCAACCGCTCATTATAATTGAGTTAATTGCCTTTGAATTTTCACCCATATAATGCGGTGGTGCAAGCGGGCTTCTTGATTGAATTTTCCAACTTGAATCGGATACGTCAAATTTCGGTGTATCCCCGAGCAAATCCATATTCGCTTCGTAAAGAGAATCAACCGTTCCAACGTCTTTCCAATAGCCTTCAAACTCATAGGCCATCATCTTTTCGCCGTTATTCAGCATTGCCGGAAGCACGTTCTTTCCAAAGTCGTTTTGAGAATTTTTATCGTTATTGTCTTCTTCAAGATATTTATATAACTTTTGAGCAGAGAAAATATAAATACCCATGGAAGCCAAAGTTGATTTCGGATTCTTCGGCTTTTCTTCAAACTCGTAAATAACACCGTTTTTCTTTGTGTTTAAGATACCGAATCTAGACGCTTCTTCTTTCTTAACGTTTATTGCGGCAATCGTGCAATCTGCCTTATTCTCTATGTGATAATTAAGCATTAAAGAATAATTCATTTTATAAATATGGTCGCCCGATAGAACCAAAACGTAATCAGGATCAAACTCCTTTATAAAATGCAAGTTTTGATAAATTGCATTTGCCGTTCCCTTATACCAGTCGGAAGAAGTTTTGCCTTGATACGGCGATAGAATATGAACGCCACCAAACGCCCTGTCTAAATCCCACGGCTGACCGTTTCCGATATAGTCGTTCAAAACCAACGGCTGATATTGTGTTAAAACGCCAACGGTATCAATACCGGAGTTTACGCAGTTGGAAAGCGGAAAATCAATAATCCTATACTTCCCCCCAAAAGATACTGCCGGTTTTGCAATGTTGTTCGTTAGTGCATATAATCTACTGCCTTGTCCCCCGGCGAGTAGCATTGCAACGCACTTCTTTTTCCTTATCATATAATCCCCTCCAAAAAAGATATCATTCCACCTTTAATAAATAAATGCCCGAAAACTTTGCAATGTCAAGCATAACGGAATCTTCCCTGTTATGCGCTGTCTTTTTTATAGTAGATACGGTCTTCTTTTTTTGAAGCCCGCTTCCACCGAATTTCAAATCGTCAGAACATAAAATAACCTTATACGTTCCCTTATCAACTCCAAGCCTATATTTATAATAGTCGTTTCCGGAAAAGTTTATAATAACGGCAATTTGATTACCGGACTTATCTTTTCTTGTGAAAGCAAAAATATTATTATTTCTCTCGTCCGCCGTTATCCAATTAAACCCTTCCCAAGAATCTTCTATTTCAAATAAAGCCGGATATGATTTATATACGTTGTTGATAAATTTATTAAAAATTTGAAGTTTTTTATGTTTTTCATAACGAAGCATAAAGAACTCCAACCCTTCTTCGTAATTCCACTCTTTAAATTGCCCGTATTCGTTGCCCATAAAGTTTAATTTTTTACCGGGATGTGCAAACATATACGTTATAAATGCACGAAGGTTAGAAAACTTTTCGTCAATATCCCCCGGCATTTTATCAAGTAGAGAGTGCTTGCCGTGAACAACTTCGTCATGCGAGATAGGCAAAATAAAGTTTTCACTAAAGGCGTAGAACATAGAAAACGTCATCTTCTCATGTCCGCCCGAACGGAAATACGGATTCATTGACATATAAGATAGCACGTCGTTCATCCAACCCATATTCCACTTGAAATTAAAACCGAGCCCACCAACGTCCGTCGGCTTTGTGATTAGCGGAAAGGCAGTTGATTCTTCGGCAATCATAAGTGCATAAGGGAAAAGCCCGAATATCACTTCGTTAAGTTTTTTCAAAAAGGCAATAGCCTCTAAATTATAGTTGCCACCGTTTTGATTCGGTATCCATTCACCCGGTTTTCTATCGTAGTCAAGGTAAAGCATTGAAGCAACCGCATCAACCCTTAACCCGTCTATATGATATTTTTCAAATAAAAAAACAGCATTGCTGATTAAAAAGCACTGAACTTCGTTTCTACCAAGGTCAAAGATTCTCGTTCCCCAACCCTTGTTTTCCATTCTGTCCCACCCTTGATTTTCATAACAAGGCGTGCCGTCAAATTCAAAAAGCCCGAATTCGTCTTTAGGAAAATGTGCCGGAACCCAATCAACAATAACTGCAATATTTTTTTTATGAAAGCAATCAACCAAAAACATAAAATCGCAAGGCGTGCCGAAACGTGAAGTTATTGAATAATACCCCGTAACTTGATACCCCCAAGATCCGTCAAACGGATACTCTGAAACGGGCATAAATTCTACGTGTGTATACCCCATATCGCAAACGTAGTCTACCAAATCAACGGCAAGTTCACGATAGGTATAGTAACTCCCGTCTTGATGCTTTTTCCAAGACGCCAAATTAACTTCATAAATATTGACAGGCTTATCGTAAACGGTTTTTCTGTTTTTAATAAAGTCGTTGTCCTGCCATTTATATTCATCAAGTTCAAACAGTTTAGATGCCGTTCCGCTCGGTGTTTCGGAGTGAAAAGCGTAAGGGTCTGCCTTAAACACACTCTTTCCGTTTTTCGTTACGACAAACTTGTAACTGTCAAAAACTTTAAGGTTAGGTATAAAGGTTTCGTAAATACCGCCGTCTGTAATACGGTTCATTTTATTTTTACCTTGTTCCCAATTATTAAAGTCGCCGACAACGCAAACGGAATCGGCACGTGGAGCCCAAGTTCTGAACACCACGCCTTCTTCGCCGTTTATTTGAACGAAATGCGCACCCATTAAATCAAAGGCACGATAATTAGTCCCTTGATGAAATAAATATTGTGGCAATTCGTTATTTGTTACTTTAGTCTTTGGTTTAGCCATTATCTACCTTAACAAAAATATTTTGAATTCTTCTTTGGTGCAGATTCCATTTCTTTTTTGGTGTTTTCATAACCCTTTCTACCAAAGAGTGCATAAGTTGCGTTCTTTCCGCCTTCAACACCTGGTTGATTAAACGTATCAATATTGAGCATAGCACCGCAGAAAGCAGTTTCCATTTCAAACATATATAAAAGTGCGCCGACAGTATAAGCGTTAACTTCAGGAAGCATAATCGTATAGTTTAATCTATGTGCAGTTGTTAAAGCATATTCCGTTGCTAATCTTTCCGTATTGATAAGTTCGCCCATCGTATGGTTACATAAGAAGTTAACGTCAGGAATATTATCACAACCCTTACTTATCGTGCAGTTACTTCTAAAGTTTTCAACGCCGATAATCGTTATAACCTTATCAAAAGGACCTTCTCTGTATAATTGAACTTGAGAGTGTTGATCCGTAACGCCTAAAGCCTTAACAGGTGTTTGACCAACGAATACTTCGTTTCCGTCTTTATCAACGGACTTTCCTAAACTTTCACCCCATAATTGACAATACCAATCGGCAATATATTTCAATCCGTCTGCATAAGGCATCATAACCGAAATGTTCTTGCCTTTCTTCATAGCAAGGTATTCTAAAAGTGCAGTCATCAAAGCAGGGTTCTTCGTGTAGTCTTTAACCATACAAAGTTTATCCATATCCTTTGCACCCTTAAGCATAGCCTTAATATCTACGCCTACAACGGCTGCAGGCAACAATCCTACAGGGCAAAGTTCACTGAATCTTCCGCCAACTCCATCAGGAATATAAAAGGTCTTTAACCCTTCTTCTTTTGCAATCTTAATAAGGTTACCACGGCTTTCGGAAGTGGTTGCAATCATATGGTCTTTTGCTTTTTTACCAAACTTCTTCTTCAATATATCCATAATGATTAAATATTGAGACATTGTTTCGCTTGTTGCACCGCTTTTTGTGATAACGTTAAAACAAGTTTTTTCCAAATCCAAAACGTCTAATAAAGCGTTCATCCTTTCAGGGTCAACGTTGTCTTCAACGTAAAGTTTAGGTGCCTTTCTGATTTTCTTCGGAAGTTCGTTATGTCTTAAATGACAAAGTGCTTGGAAAACGGCTATAGGTCCTAAAGCAGAACCGCCGATACCCAAAACAACGAAGTTATCAAATTTCTTTCTGATATCTTTTGCCGTGTTCAAAATATCGTTTACTATATCTTTTTGGTTATAAGGTAAAAGTGCCCAACCCATCATACCGGTTCCACGGTTTTCTTTAACCGTATTATAAGACGAAGCGATTATTTTAGCGCTGTTTTTGAAGTCTTTTTCAGTAAAGCCTTCTTTTTCGCCAACGTAATCAGCCATCATGTTGTTATAATCTACTTTTAATGTCATTTGTTCACACCAATTTTTGTCTTTGTAGTTCATGTTTTTTACCTCTAATATATTATTATATATAATATATTATTACTTTATA
>JAZLMT010000009.1:0-4368 GCA_045598745.1 Christensenellaceae bacterium | reverse complement strand
GCTTGTCGAATTGACAATTCTGAAAAGACATCTACTACCGTTTCTACCTTTACTGTTTTCTTATTTGCCATTTTTACCTCCCTTTATCTTTTGGCATTAAATCCAACTTTACCTTTTCCGGTTCCACCATTTGCAACTTCTTCAGCATTTCTGCTCAAAAACTTGTTTACAAATTCAAGACTGTTATCCGCTATTTTTTCGTAATAACTGTTAGGTTTAGCATCGTCAAATAACCCGGATGATTTGAATATTCTCATTATTTGCGATTTATCTCCGCTACTGCACATCGCAATTCTCGTCATAAGCGAACGCTCATTTTTGCCCTCATTTCCATAAAGCGGTATTCCGTTATATAATGCTGAAAACTTCTCGCCGTTCTTGGCTCTCGTTGCTCTTTCAACAACCTCTCTATCGCTCATCTTATTTAAGCTTTCAATTCCACGCTCAGTCATATCGACTTTTGGCATTGCTTTGGCTGCTATTACTACTTTGCTGTCTGCAACGATTTCAGAAGGTCTTTTGTATTCGCTTGATTTCTCTTGTTCGACTTCTTCTTTCATTGCTCGCTCTTTACTGATTTGCGTTAGTTCTTCATACGTCACTTCTTGAAAATCTTTTTCTTTCCAGTAAGGCATTTCTTGCATCTTTTCAAATTCCTTCATAAGTGCCTCCCTATCGGAAAAACCGTAATTAAGTGCAAGTGACGTTTGTCCGTAAGCGGAACACATATACACCTTATATACCATCTCTCCGTAACGATTTTCCTCTTGAACGATTGAATAATGCTCGACTTCCTTTTTCTTTTCGTTCTCCTTTGAAATTACATATCTTGAAATTCTATCCGCATCTGCAATAGCCGTAAACAAAGCATTTGGATCTTCCGTTATTTCTTTTTTCCACGTTTCTATGTAAGCGGCGTTGTTTTGAATATGAGTTTCGCTCGGTTCGATATTTAAGTCTTGCTCTAAAAATAATGATGCAAATTCCGCTCTTAACTCCTCTAAAGCATACAAACTACTACCGAAACTGTTTGTTAAATCTCTGTTTAATCTGTCTTTATGACCTGTCGAATGTCCGATTTCGTGAAATGCAGTGGAATAAAATTCTTGCATTGACTTGAAACTTTCACGTTCCGGCAAATGGATAGTATCGTCACTCGGTTTATAAAAAGCTTGCGTCCCACCATAGGTGATTTTAGCTTCGTTTTTATCCCAATAATCCAAAATGTTTTCCGCTCTCTCGATTTTATCGTTTACGTTTATTTGAGGCTTTTCCTTTTCGGGAATACCGTCAATTAAATCTCCGTTGAATACAATATAAGACCTTTTAAGCGGATATACGTTATCTCTTAAATACTCGTCTTTTTCTTCTACGGTCATTCCGTCTAACACATGCCTATCAAAAGACTTTTTCGTTTCCTTGTCTCGAAGTTCAAAGAATTCAACGGGAATACCTTTACCCCTTGCAATGCTTTTCCCTTCTTCGTCTTTCTTGAATGTCCATCCACGTTCTTCCATTTGTTTATAAGTTGCCCAGCGGTTATCTTTAAATCCGTTTGCCATTGACACAAGGGCAAGATAGAGGTAATTTACACCTCTATACTTTTTACCACTTGTTGCAGATTCCGGCACTCCCGTTCCCACCCAACCTTGCATCCAGATGGTCCCTTTATCGAAGTTATTGATGACCATTTCAAGTAAGCCTTGTCTGGCTTTTGAGAGTTTATCGTATCCTACAATTTCATTAACGTTCATAATGTATTTCTACCTCCTCCACTATCCACGGATCACCGTTATCGAACTCTTCATCGTCAAAGTCTAATATGTCTTCAAGGTCATATCCTTTCGGAATAATATAAACGGGGGTATCTCGTATCTTTTTGTTTTGTTTCATTTTTCCTCCTAAAATTAGTTTATTGCTAATAAATTATTTTTCTGCTTTTAACCATTGTCCAACAATAAAATTGAAAATTATGGGATTTTATTATTGAAAATTATGGGATTTTTCTTTAATTTCTCTTTTTTACTATTCCGTAATTTCGTTAACGTTCACATATTCTATACTTATCTCCTCCACTATTTATTTTTTACTGTTATCAAACACTCCATCATCAAAGTCTAAAAATCTTCAAGGTCATATTACTTTAACTTCGTATCTCTGAATTTTATGTTATTACATTACTCTTAGAAATTAATTTTGTTTCATTTTCCCTCATTTTTTTATTTTTTATCAAATTATGTCATATTCGCATATAAAATTTGTTATTTTTGATATTTTATCAGTTCTAAAACCGATAAAACTATTGACTTTTGTATTTTTATCGCATATAATATAGTAAACTGTAAGGAGATTATTATGATTAAACGACAAAATTACTTAAATCAAGTTATTCCTCTAATCGATAAAAACATCATCAAGGTTATTACCGGGGTTCGTCGATGCGGTAAAACCGTACTATTGTCTCAAATTCAAAACTATCTAATAGAACAAGGTATTTCAAATGAACAAATTATTTATATCAGCCTTGAATCTAAAAAGAATAGCAAATATAAAAACGGAGACGTACTTTACGATTATTTAATTTCTACCTGCGAAAAAAACAACAAAAAATCTTACATTTTCCTTGATGAAATTCAAATGGTCGAAAAATGGGAAGAAGTTGTTTCTTCTCTATTAGTTGATCTTAACTGTGACATTTATATTACAGGCTCCAATTCAAAATTATTATCCGGAGAACTTGCAACACTTATAGCAGGTAGATATATACAAATCAAAGTCTATCCTTTCACTCTTTCGGAAGCCAAAGAAATTTCTCTTGAAAACAATACTTTTACTTCAAACGAACAACTCTTCCAAGAGTATTTAAAATACGGTGGACTCCCTATGAGATTCGCCTTACAAGATATATCCGTTGAACCGTATCTTTCCGACACTTATGACGGTATTGTTACGAAGGATATTATCAAAAGAAATAAGATTAAAAACACATCGCTTTTAGCTACTCTTTTATCTTTTTTAATGGATAATATAGCTAATCCGTTTTCTGCGAACTCAATAGTAGATTGCCTTAAAAACAACGGTGTAAAAACGACAGTTGATACAGTTCTTGATTATATCAAATGCATTACAAACGCAATGATTATTTATCCCGTTCAACGTTATGACGTTAAAGGGAAAAAATTGTTATCCACTAACGAAAAATACTATACCGTTGATTTAGGCTTACGCAACGTCATAAAAAACAGTGAACAAATCGATTTAAGTAAACTATATGAAAACATAGTTTTCCTTGAACTTTTATATCGTGGTTACGACGTTAAAGTTGGTAAGTTCGATGATTCTGAAATTGATTTTGTCGCTTATAAAGGCAACGAAAAATCCTATTATCAGGTTTGCTATGCGTTAGATTCAGATAAAACCATTAAACGTGAATTTGGCAATCTTGAAAAGATTGATGACAACTATCCCAAATATGTCATTTCCGGTGATATTCCCAATTTTTCTAAAAACGGCATCATCCACTACAACATAATTGATTTTTTATTAAATAAATAATTTTTTCGCACGGCTAATACGGGTATCGTATCAGCCGTGTTTTTTATTTATCTTTTACCGTAATCGTTAGAATTGTTTACCGGTGCTTTGGGTTTATATTCTTGGGCTTGAAATCGGTTAGACGTATCTCTAATTGCTTTGACCACCGTACATTCGTAATATTCTTGAGATTATTCAGGTCTGTAAAGTCCACTTGCTTCAAAAATACGAAGCATTTGTTCTTTGTCCCCGTTACACCAAAAGGCAAGTCTATTCATAAGTGCCATATCCGAATTAGAATGATTATTTCTAATGTCTTTCCCTTCATACAAGTCTTTAAAAGTATCGCCGTTTTTTGAGTTCATGGCTTTTTCCACTACGTCTCTATCGCTCATTTTGGAAAGACCTTCAACGCCACGCCCTTGTCCACTACATTCCGTACGTTTTTCACATTTGCTTTTAATAATTTCTGCCGCCGGAGTATTGTCTAAATTAACTAATTTTTTAGATGTTTCACAATCTCCCGTCATTGCAATAAAATGTGATTTTTGATAAAATTCCAAGTCGTTTTCTTTTGAGAAAGTTCTAACATTCATTCCGTTCGTTTTACCAAAGAAATGCACACCTTTACCCGACAACGACTTTTCCATGTACGTCCCTTGCGTTTTATATTTCATGTTATCAAGAAGCGAACTTGCCTTGCCGTTTTCGTCAATACAGTGATCTAAATCAACACAACAAATACCGTCTTTCCCGTCAATAGCGTACGCAAGAGCCACGCAACCGTTATTCCTTGCATATTCACACGCTTTTTCAAAACTCGTCCACGTATCG
>JAZLMT010000008.1:0-2535 GCA_045598745.1 Christensenellaceae bacterium | reverse complement strand
AAAATAGCATTTGCGAGTATAAAAATGACGAACTCGCTTATTGATAACGTGATAATAGATTAAAGAAGGGGCTGTAAAAAAACAGTCATCAAAAAATACGAGAATCACAAATTTTAGTGGTTTCTCGTATTTTTTTTACTATCGGTTTTTCTTTTTCACCAGATGTGCATAACTTCACTAAAAAGCATACGTTTCAGAGTATAACAACTAAGCCGAACGCAGTTTTGTCGGCTTTTCTCTTGTTTTCATTGTGGATAACTTTATTTTTTTATGCAGCGAATTCTTTTGTTGTCACCTTCAAATGGTATTTATGTAAATTAAATCCACAAGAAATTAACCCTATCTCCAATTTTACGCTTTTTATCCCTCGTCTTCGTATTCTTTCATAGGATTTATTCCATTTTATTGTACCAAACGCACCCTCAGCCTGAATACTTCTATTCATCCTTAAATATGCTCCTTGAATAGTATTCAGATTTCGTATTACTTCTTCGTGGTATCCTGTCAATTCTCTGTTTAATTGTATTGTTCTGTTTCCTGAACAATTACAACACCATTCTTTATGGGGACAGCTTGTACAATCTTCACATTGATATATTTCTTCTGTTCTGCCATAATTGTTTCCTTTCACCGGTCTACTACACAAATAGTGAAATTCTTTACCATTCGGGCATATTGGATTCCCTTTTTCGTTTATTGGAAAGTTTACCGCTCTGTATGGATTTTCTCTGTATTTCTTATCTTCCGTTTCTTTTTTATACATACTGAATTTCATGTATTTTTCCATATCGTGTTCTTCACAGTATATATAATTATTTAAACTTCCGTACCCTGCATCTGCTACGGGATATTTAGGATATTTGCCATAGGTTTCTTTGTATTTATCCATTAACGGTTGAAAACAGTCCGTATCCGATGCGTATTGCTTTACATCATATACCGCTATGTATTCATCACAAACTCCAAGTTGTATATTATATCCCGGTAACAACCTGTCATTTCCCATATAATCCGTCTTCATTCGCATAAATGTAGCACTGTTATCTGTCTTTGAATAACTGTTCCTTTCTTTTCCGCAGATCCGTATATGCTCAGCGTATTTTTTAAGTTTTTCGGTATATTCTATGAGTTTACAGTAGTTTCGTTGTTCAGTTGTCTTATGGTGACCACGACCTTTTGGTATTATTTCGAGATGTGGAATAAATAATTTTATATATTCTTTAATTATTTGTTCCATATACTCAACAGCATATTCTGAACGAATACCGAATTGTACATTGTAATAACAAGCCATATTATTTATTTCTTTTAATAACTCAGTTATTTTTAGAAACGTTTTGTTACGGTTGGTTATACTGCTGTTTTTCCATACCCAACTATACTTGTTCGCATTTGCTTCAAATTTAGTCCCGTCAATATAAATATGTTCAAGGTCAATATTTTCACATTTAATAATATATGTGTTTATCTCTTTGAAAATATCCTCAATATTGTTTAACAGACAATTATTCATGAAGTTGTCTATCGTCATAAAACTCGGTGCTTTATGGTCTTGCAATAACCACATAAACCTGATGTCGGTATGACATAATTTTTCTATCTCACGAACTGAAGTATATCCATTTTCCGTAAAAGCAAAAAGTATTACTTTTAACAAAATTTCCGAATCATATCTTTTACGACCTGTATAGCGTTCCTTAGTTGCTATATATTTTTTAAGGTCAATATGATCCATAACTTCACAAAAAGTATATACCGGATCAGAAATTTCAATAATTCGTGATAAATCAATTGCCATTTTTAATTGTTTTGGTATATAATAATACCCGTTGGTACAATGGTTTTTCACACAAATATTATACCACAAAAAAAACTGTTTTCGCATCCTTTTCGGACTCGAAAACAGTTTCTTCTTTTACGGGCGTTTTTTTACAGCCCCTTTTTCTTTTATTATTGAGTGGTTTGTAAATGTGGTTGCCCGAGCGACGTACTTTCGTACTTGTCGGGCTATGCGTTAAAAATTCAATTAAAGGTTGGTTTTAGAGCGATAAATGAGCAAAATACAGCAAATAACTCGTTTACAATATCAAGAGATATTGTTTCAGTCGTTATTTTTGTCTTTTGTCATTTCTCATCACTAAAACTACGCAAAAGCCAAGCCTTTTCTTTCATTTTTAACGCTGGGCTCGGGAGGATAGGTTGATGCCACATTCCACTGAAAAAGCACTGCAGACGCCATGCTTTTTCTTTTATAACTATTATATTTTTTGATTATGCGATTTAACTAAAAATTTTTTCTACCTACGAGATAGTCAATATCAACGTCAAAATAATCTGCTAATAACCATAAAGATGTGATATTCGGTTCTTTTTTATTGAGCACCCAAGAACTTATCGTGTTTTGTTTTACTCCTATTTTTTGAGAAAGTTCCGTTTGATTTATTTTTTCAATTTCCATTAACTCTTTTATTCTTTTACCGACAATAATTTCCATTTTCTCACCTATAAAAATTTTTGTAAAATTTTAATATTTAT
>JAZLMT010000007.1:0-3309 GCA_045598745.1 Christensenellaceae bacterium | reverse complement strand
CATCAAAGGGCGGTGAAATTACACTAGGTTGAGCCTTGAAGACGACAAAACCTCTTGACCTTCTAATAGTGTCTCCACTATTTCGCGGTAGCAATCCATATCCCTTTGGTAGCCTTACCTACCGGATATATTTATTTTTCTTATTAAGTTTACAACTATACAAAAAAGTTGTCAACTATTTTTATCATTTTTTTATTCGTTTTCGCCTTCGGTATTTTCGCTGAAAGTTATTTCTCTGTTTTTTGAACGGAGTTCCAAAATAAATTCATCGTATTTTTTAGGCGGAATTATAATAACAGTATACTTTTGGTTTATAAAATATATAACCAATTTGTTTGTCTTTTTGAAAATATTTATTGAAACGATTTCTTTTATTTTATATTTCGTAGCGATTATGCCTATGTGTAAAATCAAGTCTTCGTTTTTAATAGTATATTTTCCGTAAACGAATACCGAAACGGTAAAAACAATAAGTGCAAAGTTTAACAGTATTAAAAAAGAGTATTTTACTATGTCAATAGTGTTATCAAGTGACTTGAATAAATTGATAAACGATATTGTAATTCCCAAAATAAATATCGCAAGGCAAAGGGCAAGAAGCAGAATTATCAAGGGTGAATATTTTATTCTAAAAGATTTCATATTTTCTCCTAAAATTATTATATACTATCATTAGATTATTTTCAAGTCAGTTTATATATAAATATATTTTTAATTAAAAACGCACTTGCAATTTTTGTCTATTTGTTGTAAAATATATAGTAAATTTATAGTAAAGGACAAAACGATGATTAAACTAATTAATAAACCTGTTGTTTATATTGACAAAAAGCTTCAAAAAGCAAACGAAACAGAAAAGAAAAATGCTATAAAATCAATGGCATATAAAATCATTGCAAAGCATAATGTTTCTAAAGTAGAAGGAAAGTTAAATATTAAGTTTGACGAAATAACTTCACACGATATTACATACGTTGGTATAATTCAAACGGCTAAAGCATCGGGGCTAAAAGAATTTCCGCTCCCGTATACTTTAACAAATTGCCATAACTCTCTTTGTGCCGTAGGTGGCACGATAAATGAAGACGATCACGTTTTCGGTTTGTCTGCCGTTAAAAAATACGGCGGTGCTTTCGTTCCGCCACACCTTGCGGTTATTCATCAATACATGAGAGAAATGAGAGCGTTCCCGGGGGCTATGATTTTGGGCTCTGATTCCCATACGAGATACGGTGCACTCGGAACTATGGCTATCGGGGAAGGCGGTCCGGAACTCGTTAAGCAACTTTTATGTAAAACTTACGATGTTGATAAGCCTGAAATCGTTGCTGTTTACTTAAAAGGTAAGCTTCGTAAAGGCGTTGGCCCGCATGACGTTGCGCTTGCTTTAATTAAAGAAACTTTCAAAAACGGTTTCGTTAAAAATAAGGTTTTGGAGTTTATCGGCCCGGGGATAAAAGGCCTTTCAATGGACTTTAGAAACGGTATTGACGTTATGACTACGGAAACGACTTGCCTTTCTTCTATTTGGGAAACGGACGAAAAAACAAAAGAATATTTTGCCGAACACGGCAGAGAAAAAGTATATAAAAAGTTAGAGCCGGAAGACGGTGCGTATTACGATAAGGCAATCGTTATCAACCTTTCAAAGATTGAACCTATGATTGCACTTCCGTTTCACCCGTCAAATGCGTATACAATTCGGGACTTTTTATCTAGGCCTTATGAACTTTTGAAAGAGTGCGAAGAAGCAGGAAAGAAACTTCTTCCGAAAGGCGAATTTCATTTAACGGATAAAATTAAAGACGGAAAGGTTTACGTTGAACAAGGCGTTATTGCCGGTTGCGCCGGTGGTATGTTTGAAAATGTTGCAGAAGCTTCAAATATATTAGGCGATACGGCTGTAAATAATAACGATTTCACTTTGGATATTTATCCTTCAAGCCAACCTGTTTATAAAGGGCTTGTTGATAGCGGATATATCAGTAAACTTATGGTAAACGGTGCCGTTATTAAAACAGCTTTTTGCGGCCCTTGTTTCGGTGCTGGGGACGTTCCGCAAAACAACGGATTATCTATCCGCCACACAACAAGAAATTTTGAAAGCAGAGAAGGTAGTAAACCGAGTAACGGGCAATTATCTTGCGTTGCTTTAATGGATGCGAGAAGTATTGCCGCAACCGCAAAGAACGGCGGTGCAATAACTTCTGCTATGAGCGAAGCATATTCAAATAAAATTAAGAAATACCGTTTTGATAATAAGATTTACCGTGCAAGAGTTCTTGACGCTTGCGGTAAAGGCGATAAAACCAAAGAATTGGTTTATGGCCCGAATATTGCAGATTGGCCAAAAATGGAAGCATTAAAAGATAACCTTTTACTTAAGGTTGTTTCCGTTCTAAACGATCCCGTAACGACGACTGACGAACTTATCCCGTCGGGCGAAACGTCTTCATACAGATCAAATCCGCTTAAACTTGCAGAGTTTGCTCTTTCAAGAAAAGATCCGAATTACGTTGGTAGAGCAAAGGCGGTAAAGGAAGAAGGATTCCCTAAAGACACACCGTTTAATAACGATAATACAACTTACGGAAGCGTTGTTTGTTCAATTAAACCGGGTGACGGTTCTGCAAGAGAACAGGCTGCTTCTTGCCAAAGGGTATTGGGAGGAGTTGCAAATATCGCAAAAGAATATGCTACAAAGAGATACAGAAGTAACCTTATAAATTGGGGTATGATTCCGTTCTTGATTGACAAAAACGATTTTGAAGTAGGTGATTTAATCTATATTGAAAATATTAAAAATCAAATCAAAGACGGGGCAAAAACATTTAAAGCAAAAGTTATAGGTAAAACTACTAAAGATATAGTTTTAAGAATTGACGCTTTAACCGATTCTGAAAAAGATATTATATTAAAAGGTTGTTTAATCAATTATTATAGAGGTTAAAAACAAGTATGGGTAGGATGAAAATTCTGGAATTTTGCGATGCTTTTTATCCAAACGTTGACGGAGCGATTAGCGTTGCAAAAAATTATACGGAAAAACTTAATAAAATAGCAGATTGCAAAATTGCCGTTCCGAAAGCAAGTAAAAGAAGCAAGTATGTTGATAAAGAGAATTTTGAAGTTTTAAGGTGCAATTCTTTGCCTGCGCCGGAGCATTATAGAAACGCTATTCCGTTTACAGATAAAAAGTTTAAGAAGAGAATAAAAGAAGAAAGTTTTGATATATTTCACACACAAACGCCTTTTTTTATAGGAAAGTTTGCTATTAAAATGGCAAAGAAAAAACATATTCCCGTTGTA
>JAZLMT010000006.1:0-3764 GCA_045598745.1 Christensenellaceae bacterium | reverse complement strand
TTGGAGGCTTACGCTCTATATGGACATGAAAAAAATTGAAAAAAAATGGCAAGCAGAATGGGAAAAACAAAAAGTTAATTCTTTTAACCCTAAAAACGCATCTAAAAAGTTTTATTGTTTGGAAATGTTTTCCTACCCATCGGCAGCAAAATTACATTTAGGCCATTGGTATAACTATGGCCCTACCGACAGTTTTGCCAGATACAAAAAAATGAAGGGGTTTGAAGTTTTTCAACCTATGGGATTTGATGCTTTTGGGCTTCCAGCCGAAAACTATGCTATAAAAACAGGTATCCACCCAAAAGATTCTACCGAACAAAACATAAAAAACATGGAACAAACTCTTTCGGAAATGGGCGCTATGTTTGATTGGAATTACGAAATCAAAACCTGTTACGAAGATTATTATAAATGGACGCAATGGCTCTTTTTGAAATTATACGAAAAAGGCCTTGCTTATAGAAAAGAAGCACCTGTTAATTGGTGCCCTAGTTGTAAAACCGTTCTCGCAAACGAACAAGTTGTTAACGGCGCTTGCGAAAGATGCGGTTCACAAGTTGTTAAAAAAGATTTAACACAATGGTTTTTTAAGATAACCGATTATGCAGAGGAACTTTTGGAAGGCCTATCTACTATTGACTGGCCGGAAAAAACAAAACTTATGCAAAAAAACTGGATCGGTAAATCTACCGGTGCCGAAATTGAATTTTCTACCGAAAGCGGTGATACTTTTAAGGTCTTCACTACACGTGCAGATACACTTTTCGGTGTTTCGTTTATCGTTATGGCACCTGAACACCCACTCGTTAAAAAGTTAGTTTCTCCTGAACAAAAAGAAGCCGTTGAAAATTACGTTTTTGAAACTTCTAAAGCAAACGAAATAGATAGGCTTTCAACGACAAGAGAAAAAACAGGCGTATTCCTCGGTGCTTACGCTATTAACCCTATAAACAACAAAAAGATACCTATTTACGTTGCTGATTACGTTCTTTATTCTTACGGAACCGGCGCTGTTATGGGCGTTCCTTGCGGTGATGAAAGAGATTTTGATTTTGCAACAAAATATAATCTTCCTATCGTTAGAGTCGTTAAAGGTATAAATTGCAACGACGATATGCCTTTCTCCGAAGAAGGTATCGTTGTAAACAGCACAGGCTTTGACGGTATGACGAGTAGTGAAGCAAGAAAAGCAATCGTTAATACTTTAGTTAAAGAAAACAAGGCTGAATTTAAAGTAAATTACAGACTACGTGATTGGCTTGTTTCCCGTCAACGTTATTGGGGTGCACCTATTCCTGTTATCCACTGTGATAAATGCGGAATTGTTCCTGTCCCTTATAAAGACTTACCTGTAAAACTCCCTTATGACGTTGAGTTTAAGCCGGACGGTGAATCGCCTCTTGCTAAACATGAAGGATTTATGAACGTTAAATGCCCTATTTGCGGTGGCCCTGCTCACAGAGATCCGGATACGCTTGATACTTTCGTTTGTTCAAGTTGGTATTTCTTAAGATACCCTGATGCAAAAAACAGCGATATGCCGTTTGATCCTGATTTAATCAACAAGATGCTTCCTGTTGATAAATACGTTGGTGGACCGGAACATGCTTGTATGCATCTTCTCTATGCTCGTTTTATAACGAAAGCGTTAAGAGATATGGGATATCTTAAATTTGACGAGCCGTTTAAATCTTTAGTTCACCAAGGTATAATTTTAGGACCTGACGGATTTAGAATGAGTAAATCTAAAGGAAACATCATTGCCCCTGACCCTTACGTTGAACAATACGGTTCAGACGTTTTAAGGCTTTATTTAATGTTCGGTTTCTCTTACACAGAAGGCGGACCTTGGAGTGACGACGGAATTAAAGCAATCGTTAAATTCCTTGACAGAATCGAAAAAATGGGAACGGCTTTAATAGCACAACCTACTACGAAAAACGAAAAAATTGATAAAGATGAAAAAGAATTATTGTATGCAACTAACTACGCTATAAAATGCGTTGATCAAGATATGAATAATTTTTCTTTCAACACTGCAATCGCAAGACTTATGGAACTTGTTAATGCTTTGGCTAAATACGACAATCTTCAAAACAAAAATATTTCATTACAGAAAGATTGTTATAAAAAGTTAATTCTTTTATTAGCCCCTTGTGCCCCACACTTCTCTGAAGAAATTTGGGAAATGCTAGGTAACAAAGCTTCTATCTTCTTTAGCGAATACCCTGTTTGCGATGAAAAGGCTCTTATAAAAGACGAAATTGAAATTGCCGTTCAAATAAACAGCAAAATGAAAGGTAAATTAATGATACCTAACGGAATAAATGCAGATGAAGTTAAAGAGTTGATCCTTAAAGATGAAAAACTATCCATTGAACTTCAAAATAAAGAAATAAAGAAAGTTATTTTTATTCCGAATAGGCTTGCAAATATAATTGTATAATTTATATAAATTATGAAAGATAGTCATTTGATTGTTCCAGTAGAAAGATATAACCCTTCTATCAACGAAGGGTTATCTACAGAACAAGTTAACAATAGAATATTAGAGAAAAACGTAAATGTTTGCGAAAAAAAATATTCAAAATCGGTTTTGAATATTTTTTTCGAGAACATTTTTTCTTTTTTTAATCTTCTTGGACTTATCGTTACTATTGCCCTTATTATTGCAAAGACAAAATTTTCAAGTTTCTTTTTTGACATTATCTATGTTTCAAACATCATTATAGGAATCGTTCAAGAGTTACGTGCTAAAATCACGATTGATAAACTTTCGCTTATCTCTTTAAGCACAATTAAAGTTATAAGAAATTCGGAAACTTTATCTATCACCTCAAAAGAAATCGTTTTAGACGATATTTTATATTTAGGAATAGGAAATCAAATTCCAACGGACTCTATTGTTTTAGACGGAATTGTTGAAGTTAACGAATCACTTTTAACGGGTGAAACAATTGCCGTTAAAAAACAACCTGGCGACGAATTGTTTGCTGGTAGTTTTATTGTTAGCGGAACTTGCAAAGCAAAAGCAAATAAAGTCGGCAAAGATAATTATATTTCAAAACTTTCCGAAAAAGCAAAAAAATACAAGAAACCACATTCCGAAATCATGGCTTCCTTAAAAGCAATAATAAAAATCATCGGTATCATTATTGTTCCTTTTGCCGGCCTGTATATTCTTAAATCCCAACTTGCTGACGGCGATATACTTAAAGCGATACAAAACACTTCTTCCGTTATTATCGGTATGATCCCTTCAGGAATGTTCCTTTTAACAAGCGTTGCCTTGGCTGTAGGCGTAATTAAACTTTCAAAAAAGAATACTCTCGTTCAAGATCTCTATTCCCTTGAAATGCTTGCAAGAGTTGATACCATGTGCTTTGATAAAACAGGCACTATCACTGACGGAAGAATGTCCGTTAAAGAAACGATAAAACTTGATAACGATTTTTCTCTTAATATTGACGAGTTGATGGCTTCAATGTTAAATGCACTTAAAGATACCAATCAAACCGCAACTGCTTTATATGAAAAATTCGGGTATTCCGAAAAATATATAAGTGATGACGTGCTTCATTTTAATTCGGAAAAAAAACTTTCTGCCGTTTATTTTGAAAACCTTGGAACATTTGCTTTCGGCGCACCTGAATTTATTTTAGATAAGAATAGCTACTCTTTAATATCAAATCAAGTTGAAGGTTATGCATTAAAAGGGCTTCGTGTTATTCTTTTAGCAAAATCAAATAGTATTCTTAAAGATG
>JAZLMT010000005.1:0-2252 GCA_045598745.1 Christensenellaceae bacterium | reverse complement strand
TTAATGGTAAAATAGAAATAACCAAAATGGGCGATAAAAAAACAACCAATTATGGTGAAAAAATGTATACTATTTGCAAAAACGAAAGAGGTTTTTCAAATGGAAAAAGCATACAAATTTAACATTATTGGAGAATTACTCATGGGTAGCCATTAAAAGACTGTCGAAAATATATTGATTGGATTATATCACTAATTATAATGTGAATTTCCACAATAAAAGATTATTATTCTTGACATTTATTCTTAAACACGTTATACTTATTACGGAAAATCTTGACAAAACATAATTTTAAGAAGTATGGAGAAACTATGAATAAAATAACCATTAAAAGAGATTTGTATTTAAATAAACTTATTCGTAAGAAAAATAATGGTAGTATAAAGATTATCACCGGGCTTCGTCGTGTGGGAAAGAGTTATTTGCTAAATAATCTTTTCTACGAATACCTTTTAAGCGAAGGTGTAAAAAAAGAACAAATAATCAAGCTTGCTCTTGACGACGATCGCAATAAAGAATATAGAAATCCTGATAATTTTTCACAATTCCTATATTCAAAAATAACCAATGAAACAGATAATTTTTATTTTCTTTTGGATGAAGTTCAATTTGCTATTTCCGATGAAGAAATAAAATCTCAAGAGCCGATTCGACTTTATGGGATATTAAACGGTCTGTTAAATCAAAGAAATGTGGATATCTATATAACGGGTAGTAATTCTAAATTTTTATCGTCCGATATTGCAACCGAGTTCAGGGGGCGGGGTGACATAGTTCATATTAATCCGCTTTCTTTTGGCGAGTTCTTTTCAGCCTATAAAAACGGTGATAAATACGACGCTTGGGATGAATATTCTACCTATGGTGGTATGCCTATGCTTTTAGAGTTGGAAAATGACGAAGAAAAAGCAGAATACTTAAATAATCTTTTTAAAAATACGTATATAAAAGATATTATAGAACGCAATAATTTGCGTGGTGACGTTGTTATCGATGCTTTGGTTGACGTTCTGGCTTCTTCTATAGGCTCGCTTAATAATCCAACTAAAATCGCAAAAACTTTTGAATCAAACGGCATAAAAATAACAGATAAAACTATCACTACTTATATTGAGTATTTAATGGATGCGTTCTTAATCCGTAAGGTATCAAGATATGATATAAAAGGTAGAAAATATATAAATTCGCCGTTTAAATATTATTTTAGTGACATTGGGCTTCGAAATGCAAGACTTAATTTCCGTCAACAAGAACAAACTCACATAATGGAAAACATTATTTATAATGAACTGGTTTTGCGTGGCTTCAACGTTGACGTTGGAATTATAGAACACGTTGTAAGAGAGGCTAACGGTAAGCGAATTACTAAACATTTGGAAATTGATTTTATTTGTAACAAAGGGAGTCAACGTTATTATATTCAATCTGCTTTTTCAATTCCTAATGCCGAAAAGATGGAACAAGAACAAGCATCTCTTGACCGTATAGACGATTCTTTTAAGAAGATAATTATTACACAAGAAAGAACTAAACTATGGCGAAACGAAAAAGGATACGTTATCATAAATCTTTTAGATTTTCTTCTTAAAGAAAATAGCCTTGAATTATAAAAAAATAGTTTTATAATTAGAAGAAAAGTGAGTCTTCCAAGAGTGCACGTTGCCGTTTTACAGAGTGAACAGCAAATGTAGGGTTTTATTGTCGTGTGTTTTTTACGGCAATAGTTTGTGCAATCGGAGTTATGCGAAATACTATTAAAATTCAGATAAATCGCATAGCAGAGATGGTCTTTTTAGTTGTACAATTTTTTAAATAAAATAACACTCAAACATAATATTTAAGGACTAAAGTCCGTGTAAAGTTATAACCGATTATGGTAAGATTTTGCACGGACTTTTTTGTTTCAAAAATTCAAAATAAGGAGAATTATATATGAAGAATTATATAAAACATCATCCGCCTTAAAGGTAATAAAAATAAGAAAAAGTTAAAACAAAAAATAAAAAACGGAGGAAAATAAATGATTATAAAATTTAACTTTTACAAAGATTATGCCGACGTAATCGGCGATATGACAAACAAAGATGCAGGCAGATTTACAAGATTTCTTTTAGACTTTATGTTTAAAGATATAGAACCGAAAGTAACGGAAAAGAGTATGACAGGTAGCGTATTTATGCTAATGCTAAACGATTTAAGGGAAGAAAAAGAAAGCATTATAAACGGAAAAGTAACGGTAGATAGGCACGATA
>JAZLMT010000004.1:0-3308 GCA_045598745.1 Christensenellaceae bacterium | reverse complement strand
TTTTTCTTTAAATTGATAATTCTTCACAATTATCCAATCAAAACATCATAAAATGGAGCAATTATTTCTTAACACTTACATCTTTTACTCTTTCAATATTTTCTATGTGGTTAATTTAATCATTTATTTTATTTTTCATCCCTATATATTATTAAAAGCCGTGAGTTCATCTCACGGCTTTCATAAAACTGACTAAATATTTTATTTATTTACTCTGTTTTTAATATCTTCTATTGACGGCAATGTCTTTTCAAATTCTTTAGGTAAGTTTCCCGTTACCTTATACTCGCTAACCCCAATAGGTTTAGAAATATCTTTTAATGAATATTCTGCAACTAAATTGTTCTTACTCTTGCATAACAGTAAACCTATTGTCGGATTATCATTTTCTTTCTTCAAAATATTATCTACTGCAGTTAAATAAAAATTGAGTTTACCTGCATATTCCGGCTTGAATTCTCCCGTTTTTAGTTCTACGACAACATATGAACGCAAATTTATGTTATAGAACAACAAATCTAAATAAAAATCGTCTCCACCAACATTTAAATGATATTGATTTCCCATAAACGCAAATCCGGTGCCGAGTTCTAACAAAAGAGATGTTATTTGTTTTATTAAAGCATTTTCTATATCCTTTTCAAGCATATCTTCCTTAAATGGAATAAAATCAAAGATGTACGGATCTTTTATTGTTTGTATTGCAAGTTCACTTTGTGGTTTTGGTAGTTTTTCTTCAAAGTTTGTTATTTTACCAACTAAAACTTGCCTTTCATATAACTTCGTTTCAATTTGATGCACCAAAACATTTCTTGACCAACTGTTTTTCAAAGTTTCTTTTGCATACCATTCTCTTACTTTTATGTCACTAACCTTATCAAGTAAAACTAGATTCTGTCCCCATGGTATTTGTGCAACAACCTGTTGCACTTTTTCATAATCACCATAAGCATCAGCAAATTTTGCCATATACTTTAAGTTTCTCACCGAAAACCCAGTAGAATTTGGATAAGCAAGTTTTATGTCTTTTGCCAAATTATCTATAAACTTATTTCCCCAAGATTTTTGTGCATTGATCGTTTTACCGATATTATAGTAAAGCATAATAAGTTCCTTGTTAACCTGAACTGTCGCTTTATACTGTGCTTTAGCAATTTCTTGTTTAACTTGTTTTACTATTTTTAAGTATTCATTATCATTTAACAACATAATTTTACCCTTATTTGCATTTTAACATATTTTACTCTTATTTTCAATTAAATTGATTGTATTTTATTCTATCAACAATTAAAATCATTTTCCGAAGTTTATTCTTCACTTTCACCTTATCCCCATACTTCTTTAAAAATGGGACTATTTGGGACTAAAATAGGGATTTTTGTAACAATTTTAAACTAAAAAAAACTCAAAATTTCCGATAACATCTATAATTTTTTATTAAAGTAAAAACAACTCTGACTCCGTCATTCGGGGGTTCAAATCCCTCCACCCCAGCCACAAAATCGTAGATTTTATCTACGATTTTTAATTTTCTTAGCATTTATTGTCTTAGTTAAAAAATAGCTAAAAATAGGCCTTTTTAGTGCTAATTGGGAAGTTTTTGGGAAGTAAATTTTACTAAAATTATAGATTATATCTAACTTTTTCGGCTTCACTTAATATGTATTCGTCCGAATAGTCGGTATAACCCCTGTCAATTCGTGACGTTTTTACGTCACTGTCTTGTTCGTGTCCTGCCCATAACATAGATAATTCCATATTTACTCCACTCTCTTTTACTCTCGTTATGAACGTATATCTTAACTCGTGTAAATGGTGATTTGGAAAAATCTTTTTCATTCTATTATGCAAAGAATTTAGGTTTACGTTTTTTGCTTTCTCTATATCAACGTATTCTTTAACTTGCTTGAACATTGGCGTAAAAGGTATTTTTCTAAGCACTTCGTTTTTACCCATCTTCTCCTTGCTTGTTTTACATTCAAGCCAAGAGTTATCAATTACCCTTATAGACGCTAATTCGCTCCTTCTAAGCCCAAAATACAATAATACTAATATTGCACTTGAAGTATCTTTTTCTTTGTTTTTTATGCAATATTCTACCAACTCTTTTTCTTCTTTCTTTGTAAATGCAGAACCCTTTTTACTTTCGTGATACGGCAATACTATTTTTTTCATAGGCGACGGCAAATTATAGTCTTCGTAAGCCATATCAAATATACAGGTTAATTGAAGTTTTAGTTTTTCGGCTGTTCTATACTTTTCTTCTTTTACGTAAGAAAATAAGTAGTCTTGTACTTTTTCTCTACTTATTTTATCTAAAGGCATTTGTCCAAAAACAGGTTTCAAATTTTTCTCGTACGAACGGACATACTCTTTATAAGTAGATTCTTTTGTGGTTTGTTTTTTTAATTTTAACCATTTTTCCGTATACTCCGAAAACAACACTTTTTTACTATATACTTTTGTCGTTCCGTAATATCTTCCGTTTAATCTTTCTATGAATTTCAAACGCATAGTATCATAATCTTTGCTTGCGACTTCTATATTATAGCCGTCCCTACGATATCTTGCTTGAAACAAACCGTCAATTATCCTATATTTTACTATTTTGTTATTTGCTATAAATACGCTTTTAAATGATTGTGGCATAAGTTCAATCTCCTTTTTTGTAAATTTTATTATGCCAACCTTACTTTCTTCTTTTTTTCTAATTGTTACACTGTTTAAATTTTCTACTAAACTTGATAAACGTTTAATTTCGTTTAGTATTATTTCGCTATTATTTATTTGATTCAATCATTTTCATTTTTGCTCGTGGTTTAATATACAAAGGTTTATAATGGAATTGTTGTATAATTTTTTCATCCATAACCCCTCCCTCCTTATTTTTTATTTCCAAACGTCAGGTCACTGGCTTGTTTTATTTAGCACGCCGAGCCTCCTTTTTGGATTTATATTTAGTTTTTCTTATTCAGTTTTTTAAGTGTTTTATACCCTTCCCGTATTAACTCTACTTTCGTTATATTATTAGTCTTTAAATAGTTATTTATTTCTTCTAATTCTTCTCTTGGCATATACGTTGAGAAAGTTCCGCTCTTTGCTTTCCTTTCTTTTTTATGCACTTCTTCATATTTTCTTTGTGCTATTCTTAATGCTGTATCTTCTTTTTTCATTGGTCTTCTCCTTTTGTTTTGTGTATGCATACGATACTCTCTTTTTTTGACCTTGTCAAGAGTTTTTTGAAAAAATAATATGCCACCTTTTTCTAATAAAATATAAACACGGTTTCGTTACTTACTATACGAATT
>JAZLMT010000003.1:0-12150 GCA_045598745.1 Christensenellaceae bacterium | reverse complement strand
TCGCAAAAACCTTTTTCTGTTTCTTTATTTATTTTGCACCCGTTAGGGCAGAGTGAACAAAAATTATTCAAGTTCAAATGCTCCCGTATAGAGTTGATAGTATTGGCCTTTCTTTTCTATAAGTTCTTCATGCGTTCCACGTTCTATAATAGAACCCATTTGCAAAACCATAATTACGTTAGAGTTTTGAACGGTAGAAAGCCTATGTGCAATAACGAAAACGGTTCTTCCGTCCATAAGTCTATCAGTTCCCTTTTGAACTAACGCTTCCGTTCTCGTATCAATAGAAGAAGTTGCTTCGTCCAAAATCATAACAGGCGCATCTTTAACCGCTGCACGTGCAATAGATAGAAGTTGGCGTTGACCTTGTGAAAGGTTTCCTCCATCGGCTGTAAGCATTGTGTTGTAGCCGTTAGGAAGCCTTGTAATAAAGTCGTCTGCATAAGCAAGGCGTGCGGCAGCAATACACTCTTCGTCGGTAGCGGAAAGCCTACCGTATCTAATGTTATCCATAACCGTTCCCGTAAATAAGTTGGTATCTTGTAAAACTATGCCGAGTGATTTTCTTAAATCGGCTTTTTTAATCTTATTGATATTTATTCCGTCGTATCTTATTTTGCCGTCGGCAATATCGTAGAAACGGTTTATAAGGTTTGTTATAGTTGTTTTACCGGCACCGGTTGCACCAACGAAGGCAACTTTTTGACCTGGGTGAGCATATAGCGTAACGTCTCTTAAAACTATTCTTTCAGGTATATACGAGAAGTCTACGTTAAACATTTGAATATCGCCTTTAAGTTCTGTATAGGTGATAGTTCCGTCTGCTTGATGCGGGTGTTTCCAAGCCCAGTGGCCGGTTCTTTCTTGACACTCGTGAATTGTTCCGTCACTATCAATAGTGCAACGAACAAGCGTAACGTAGCCGTTATCTTCTTCAGGCTTTTCATCCATTAAATCAAAGATTCTTGAAGCACCTGCTAATCCCATAACGACAGAGTTAATTTGTTGTGAAGATTGAGAGATGTTCATCGTAAACTGTTTACTGATAGGAAGGAACGCCATAATTACGATAACGAATTCGCTAACGTTTTTAGAGTTGAAACCGGTTATCGTTAAATTCCTTGCGCCGAGTATTGCTAAAAGTCCGCCGACGAAAGCAACCAAAACGTATAAAACGTTACCGAGATTTCCCATAATAGGCATTAAAATATTTGCAAAAGTATTTGCTTTTTTAGCGTCGTCGCAAAGTTGATTGTTATATTTATCAAAATCTATTTTACTTTCTTCTTCGTGGCAGAAAACTTTAACGACCTTTTGGCCAGCCATCATTTCTTGAATAAAGCCTTCTTCTGCACCCAAAGATAATTGTTGTTTCATAAAGTATTTAGCAGAACCACCACCGACTTTTTTGGTAACCTTAAACATTAAGAATACACCGAAGAAAATAACGAGTGAAAGCCAAATACTATACGTAAACATTATAACCAAGAGAGTTATAACGCTTATTATAGAAGAACAGAGTTGCGGAATACTTTGAGATAAAAGTTGGCGAAGTGCGTCGGTATCGTTAGTATAAACACTCATTATGTCGCCCGTTCTGTGCCTATCAAAATAGCTGATAGGGAGTGATTGCATTTTGTTAAAAGAAGCAGTTCTTATTTGATGCAAAAATCTTTGTGTTAAAATTGCACCTATTCTGGTATAGAAAAAAGAGCATACGACAGAAGTTATATAAACACAAGCCATAGTTATAAAGATAACCGTAAGATCAGGCAAAATACTTTCAAATGCGTCAGCAGGCGATAGTTGTGTAATAGGAACTTTAACTTCGTTTACTAATTCGTAGCCGTTTATTTTATCCAACCCTGTTTGAAGTATTTTTAAAATGTTGGTTAAAAATACAGAGGAGGCAACACCAAAGATAGAAGATATAACAAGGCAAATACAGAAAGGAATTAAAATCTTTTTGTTGTTTTTAAAAAGCATTTTCAGTAATCTTTTCAGTGTTCCTTTTTTCGCTTTCGGTGGAGCACCGTTTAATGCTTTAGGCATATTCTTTGGCATATTATTTTACCTCCTTGTTCGTATTTACTTTGTTTTGTGAATAATATAATTCTTGATAAATTTGATTATTCTTTAGCAATTCTTCATGATTGCCGATAGCGGAAATTGTTCCGTTTTCCATAATTAAAATCTTATCGGCATCTTGAACTGATGCGATACGTTGTGCGATAATTATTTTAGTTGTGGAAGGAATATATTCTTTAAACGATTTTCTTATTAAAGCGTCGGTTTTAGTATCAACGGCACTCGTAGAGTCGTCTAAAATCAAAATTTTCGGTTTTTTAAGTAAGGCTCTCGCAATACATAACCTTTGTTTTTGCCCGCCGGAAACGTTAACACCGCCTTGTTCAATCTTTTTATCCAAATTGAAGTTAGGAATTTGTGCTAATTTTAACGCTTCAATAATTTCTTCGTCGGTTGCTTCTTTGTTGCCCCATTTCATATTATCACGGAGAGTGCCGGAGAACAAAACGTTCTTTTGAAGAACGCAAGCAACGGCATTTCTCAACGAATCCAAATCATAGTTTTTAACGTTTTCACCACCGACCAAAACTTCTCCATCCGTAACGTCGTAAAGCCTTGGAATAAGGTTAACGAGCGTAGACTTGCTTGAACCTGTTGAACCTATGATGCCGATTGTTTCACCGCTTTTTATTTCTACGTTAATGTTAGATAGAGTATATCTTTCGGCCTCCATAGAATATTTAAAGAAAACGTTTTTGAAAATAATGCTTCCGTCTTTAACGTCGGTTAAAGCGTTTTCAGGGGAGACTATGGTGCTTTCTTCGTTTAATACTTCGGCAATACGTTTAGCAGATGCTACGCTTATAACGATCATAACGAGAATCATTGAAAGCATCATTAAACTCATAAGCATTTGGAAAGAGTAGGTCATAAAGCTTTGTAGTTCCGTAAGCTTAAGTGCACTTTGATTGCCTTTAACGATTAAAACAGAACCGATTAAATATATTGCAATCAAACCGATATAGATGCAAAAACTCATAAGTGGGTTATTCATTGCAACAAGTTTTTCTGCTCTTGTAAAGTCAACTTTAACGTTTTCAGATGCTTTATTGAATTTTTCCTTTTCATAATCTTCACGAACGTAAGACTTAACAACACGCATACCCTTAATGTTTTCTTCAACCGATTCGTTAAGTTTATCGTATTTAGGGAAGATTTTATTGAATAACGGGAAAGCCTTTCTGATAATCAAAATAAGCCCTATCGTTAAAATAGGCGTGGTTGCCAAAAAGATTAAAGCCATACGCCAACTTATATAGAAAGACATACCGAGTGAGAAAATTAAAAGAAGTGGAGCCCTGACAGCAATTCTTATAATCATCATGTAAGACATTTCAACGTTGGTAACGTCAGTCGTCATACGGGTAACTAAACTTGATGAAGAGAACTTATCAATATTAGAAAAAGAGAAGTTTTGTATCTTATAATACATATCTTTTCTTAAATTCTTTGCAAACCCCGTTGATGCTTCGGCGCAGTATTTTCCGGAAAGAGCACCGCAAAGAAGTGAAGCGATTGCTAATCCGACAAGGATAAGCCCATATTTAATAATTTCCATCATTAAATCGCCTTCGCCGTTTTCAGATGCCTTTATTTCACCAAGAAGAAGCGTCATGATATAAGGTATAAACACTTCAAGTATAACTTCAAGGGAAACAAAAACCGGTGCTAAAATAGAAGGTTTTTTATATTCTCTGATAGAGCCGGAAAGAGTTTTTATTGCTCCCTTCATTGATGAAAGATTTTCTTTCTTTAATTTCATTTTGTTAAAAACCTCGTTAAAATAATCAGTAAATATATTATATGATTATATAGCAATATAAAATATTAGTCAAGCAAAAAAACCGTCAAAAAATATATAAAAAACAGCGAAAATTATAAAAGGAAATTATAATTTTTTTTACAAAATTTTTAATTAAAATTATAAAAATAAGCAAAAAAACCGTTGCCGTAAATTGACATTGCTATATTATTAGTGTATAATTTGATAGTATATTTAAAATAAGGGCGATTATAGGTTTGCCAAGGATAAGATATGAAGAATTTTTTTACAAGTGAAAGTGTTACAAGCGGTCATCCGGATAAAGTTTGCGATCAAATTGCCGACGCTATTTTGGACGAATATTTAAAAGGTGATAAAAACACAAGATGCGCATGTGAAGTTACAGCCACCAAAGATTTTGTTTTGGTCATGGGTGAAATCACTTCTAACGCAAAAGTTGATATTAAAAAGACGGTAAGAAACGTTATAAGTGAAATTGGCTATAACGAAAGTGGTATCGGGTTTTCTGCAAAAGGTGTTAAAATAATTCAAAAAATCAGCAAGCAAAGTGCCGATATAGCTCTTGGGGTAGATAATTCAATTGAGATAAAATCTTGCGAAAAAGATTGTGATCCTCTTGATAAAATCGGCGCAGGTGATCAAGGGCTTATGTTTGGTTATGCTTGTCGTGAAACCGAAGAGTATATGCCACTTCCGATAATGCTTTCACATAAAATGTGCAAAAAATTAGAAGAAGTCAGAAAGAACGGAACGCTTGATTATTTGAGGCCTGACGGAAAAGGGCAAGTTACCGTTGAATATAAGAACGGAAAGGTTAACAGAATTGATACGATTGTTTTATCGTCACAACATAACGATAAAGTTTTAACGGAACAACTTCGCAAAGATTTGAAAAAGTATGTTATTGATGAAATTATGCCAAAAGAGTTGGTTGACGAGAACACAAAATATTTTATCAATCCGACGGGTAGGTTTGAAATAGGCGGGCCGGCAGGTGATTCCGGTTTGACCGGTAGGAAAATAATCGTAGATACATACGGCGGAAGATGCCCACACGGCGGTGGCTCTTTCTCCGGAAAAGATTGCACGAAGGTGGACCGTTCGGCAACGTATATGGCAAGATATATAGCAAAAAATATAGTTGCTTCAGGGTTAGCAGACGAGTGCGAAATCCAAGTTGCCTATGCGATAGGCGTTGCAAAACCGGTGTCCGTTATGGTTAATACTTTCAATACGGGTAAAATTAAAGACGAAAAGATTGCCGATATTATAATTAAAGTGTTTGATTTGCGTCCGGGTGCAATTATTGAAAAACTCGGCTTAAGAAATCCTATTTATAGAAAAACCGCTTCATACGGCCATTTCGGTAAAGAAGAATTCCCTTGGGAAAAGTTAGATAAAGTTGACGAACTTAAGAAATACTTTTAATGAAAATACTTGATAAGATAAAACAGTTTTTAGACAGGTTTTTCTTTTATGATAAATGGACATGTAACGGTTGCGGTAAAGAAATTTTTACAGATGAATATTTTTGTTCTGATTGTTTAGAAAAACTTCCTTTAATAAAAGGCGCAATATGTGATCATTGCGGAAGAAAAACTATTCAAAACGAAAACTATTGTTTGAGCTGTAAAGAAAGGCTGGTTGCAGTTGATAAAGCAAGATCGTCTTTTTGTTACGAAAATCCGATAAACTTGTTAATTCAAAAGTTCAAGTATAGCGGAAAGAAGTATCTGGTTGATTTATTTACACACTACTTATTCATAACCGCAACGGAAAATTTGATGACGGCGGATTTTATCGTTTACGTTCCGATGACGGAGAAATCACTAAAAAAGCGTGGTTTTAATCATGGGAAACTTTTAGCAGATAAACTATCCGAAAAAACAGATATACCGGTAATAGACGTTATAGAAAAGGTGAAAGAAACACCAAGACAGGCAAAACTGTCAAGAGACGAAAGATTACAAAATCTAAAAGGTTGTTTTAGGATAAAAGACAAGAAAATAATAAAGGGTAAATCCGTTTTGATTGTTGATGACGTGTTAACTACGGGCGCAACAAGTGAAACGATAGCAAATATATTAAAAAAAGCAAACGCTAAAACCGTTTCGTTATTAACGGTGGCAAGCGTTCCTTCAAAAAAGTAAAGGAGAAAGATATGGGACTAATTAATTATATTCTCGGTGGCGAGGGAAGAAGAAGTTTAAAGAAACTTGATAAGATGGCAGATAAGGTTCTCGCACTAGAGAGTAAATACAGTGGAATGAGTGATGACGAATTAAGGGATCAAACAGATTTTTTGAAAAGTCGTCTACGTGTAGGTGAAACGCTTGATGATATTTTATACGATGCTTTTGCCGTCGTTAGAGAAGCAGCATGGAGGGTGTTAAAACTCCGTCACTATAAAGTTCAAATCATAGGTGGTATATGTTTACATCAAGGCAGAGTTGCCGAAATGAAAACAGGTGAAGGTAAAACCCTTGTTGCAACGCTTCCGGCATATTTAAATGCTTTGGCAGGACAAGGCGTTCATATCGTAACGGTAAACGATTATCTTGCTTCTCGTGATGCGGAGTGGATGGGCAAGGTTTATAAATTCCTCGGTTTAACTGTCGGCGTTGCTATAACGGGTATGGAAGATGATGAAAAGAGAAAGGCATACCAAGCAGATATAACTTACGGAACGAATAACGAAATGGGCTTTGATTATTTGAGAGATAATCTTAAGAAAAGAGTTGAAGATATGGTTCAACGCCCGCTTTCGTTTGCAATTGTGGACGAAGTAGACTCAATCTTAATTGATGAAGCAAGAACACCGCTTATTATTTCAGGTAAAGGCGAAGAATCAAGCGAAAAATATATTTCCGCAAACAGATTCGTTAAGACTTTGGTTTTGGATAAAGATTTCACGATAGATATAAAAGAGAAATCCGTTCAGATAACGGAATCCGGTGCAACGAAAGCAGAAAAATTCTTTAACCTTCACAGTTTTTCGGATATAGAAAACGCATCGCTTTCGCATCATATTCAACAAGCACTAAAGGCAAACTATATATTTAAGAAAGATAACGACTACGTTGTTTCTGATGGCGAAGTTATCATTGTTGATGAATTTACCGGCCGTTTGATGATAGGCCGTCGTTATTCGGACGGTTTGCATCAAGCAATTGAAGCAAAAGAAGCCGTTAGAATCAGAAACGAAAACAAAACTTATGCAACGATAACCTTCCAAAATTACTTTAGAATTTATAAAAAACTTTCGGGTATGACGGGAACAGCCAAAACGGAAGAAGAAGAATTCAGATCTATTTACGGGTTAGACGTTTTGGAAATTCCTACGAATAAGCCTGTTGCAAGAATTGATAATACCGACGTTATTTATAAGACGGTAAAGGGTAAAAACAACGCTATCGTTGAAGAGATAGTTAATAGGCATAAAAACGGTCAACCGGTTTTGGTCGGAACAATTACCGTAGAAAAGTCAGAAGAGATTTCAAAACTTTTAATTGCAAAAGGTATTAAGCATAACGTATTAAACGCTAAAAACCATGCTAAAGAAGCAGATATAGTTGCGCAAGCGGGAAGGCTTGGCGCTGTAACGATAGCAACCAACATGGCAGGCCGTGGAACGGATATTTTGCTTGGCGGTAACCCTGAATTTATGGCAAAGAGAAAACTCCGTGACGAAGGAATTGAAGATGACAAGATTGAACTTGCAACTTCATATATTTCCGATATACCTGAAGACATACAAGAAATAAGAAATCATTACCGTGAAGTTTACGAAGCGTTTAAGGTTCAAACCGATGCTGAAAAAATAA
Organism: Christensenellaceae bacterium; assembly: GCA_045598745.1. Classification (GTDB taxonomy): domain Bacteria; phylum Bacillota; class Clostridia; order Christensenellales; family Borkfalkiaceae; genus UBA1259. The sequence continues at coordinate 4,455 of JAZLMT010000003.1, read as the reverse complement.
AAGTTATGGAAGCAGGCGGGCTTCATATTTTAGGAACGGAAAGACACGAATCACGCCGTATTGATAACCAGTTGCGTGGTCGTTCAGGTCGTCAAGGTGATCCGGGTTCGTCAGTATTCTTTATTTCTTTGGAAGACGATTTAGCAAAGAGATTCGGTGGCGAAAGGATGCAAAGAATTTATGAAATGTTTAATATTGACGAAAATCAACCTATGCAATCAAAACTTCTTTCCAGAAGTATAGAAAACGCCCAAAGAACGATAGAAGGCAGAAACTTCGGTATTAGAAAACACGTATTAGAGTATGATGACGTTATGAACAAGCAACGTGAAGTTATGTATGCCGAAAGGATGAAAGTTATTAAGGCTGAAAACGTTCACCAAGATATTTTGAATTTAATTCCGGACTTCGTTAACGAAACGGTTTCAAGCGTAGTTAATAACCAAAACAAGCCTGAAACTTGGGATTTGGATGCATTAAACAAGGCAATAGAACTTAAACTTTTGCCAAAGGATACGAACTTTATAACAAAAGAAAATGCAGAAAATTGGGACTATGAATATTTAATTGATAAGCTCAATGAAGAAACGGTAAAAGTCTATGAAGAAAAAATTGCCAGATATAAAGAAATGGACGTAGACTTCTATCAAATAGAAAAGATTGTTTTGCTTAAAAATATTGATACAAAGTGGATAGATCACATTGACTCAATGGATCAATTGCGTAAGGGTATTTCTTTAAGGGGATACGGTAACGTTGACCCTGTTCTTGAATATAAGAAAGAAGGCTTTGAAATGTTTGAAGATTTAACTCTATCTATTCAAGACGATACTATAACTCTTTTATTGAAGGCAGAACTTCAAAAAGCACGTGTTGTTCACGAAGAGAATAAACCGCTTTCTACAAATCAACCGCAGGGCCCTGTGTATAATAAACACGTTTCAACTCCAAAGAAGATTGGTAGAAACGATCCGTGTCCGTGTGGAAGCGGGAAGAAGTATAAAGATTGTTGCGGAAAATAGCGAGTGGGGAGTAAATATGAGCACGGTCGTTTCTGCCGTAGTGAGCAGAGCGAACGTTACGTTCAATAATTTCGGGTTGCGTATACGCAATGTAGTCGTAGACTACCCCGAAACGATCCGTGTCCGTGCGGAAGCGGGAAGAAGTATAAAGATTGTTGCGGAAAGTAATTTGAAAAAATTATCCCGTGATACTACTTTGTTTTGTCCGAACGGTTACAATCAGACGGTCTATAAGGGCTATTACGTAAATAAAATTTAGGAATAATATAGATGTTAAAAAGTGAAGAATATAAATTAAGAGTTAAAGAACTCAAAGAAGTTTTATACGAGGCAGGGCACTCTCTTTGACGTTGATAGGCTAAAAGAAGAGTTAAAAGAAAAAACTGCCCTTTCCGAAAAGCCGGAAGTTTACGGTGATTTGGAAAAATCCCAAAAGATTTCAAAAGAGATTGCGTCGCTTGATAACAAAATTTCCGCCTATGATAAAGCGGAAAAAATTATCAACGATACTTCTGATATTATTGATATGGTAGAAGACGACGACGAAGCGATTTTTTCTGAAATTGACGAAGAACTCAAAAGAGTTTATAAAGTTGTTGAAGAAATGAGATTGCAAGCACTTCTTCGTGGTAAATACGATAAGCTTAATGCAATATTAACTCTTCATGCAGGTGCAGGCGGAACGGAAGCGTGCGACTGGACGGAAATGCTTTACCGCATGTATATGTATTATGCCGAAAAGAGCGGATATACGCTCACCGAACTTGATAGGCTTGACGGCGATGAAGCGGGTATAAAGTCAATTTCTTTTAAGATAGAAGGCGAAAATGCCTACGGCTATCTTAAGGCAGAAAAGGGTGTTCACAGGCTTGTTCGTATATCACCTTTTGACGCTAATAAAAGAAGGCACACGTCTTTTTCTTCATTAGAAGTTATGCCTGAAATTATTGATGACGAAGAAATTAAAATCAATCCCGAAGAAATTCGTATTGATACCTTCAGAAGTAGTGGTGCGGGCGGTCAGCACATAAATAAAACCGATTCCGCAATAAGAATAACGCATATACCGACGGGTATAGTTGTATCATGTCAAAACGAAAGATCTCAAACGCAAAACAAAGAGATGGCAATGAGAATGCTTATCGGTAAACTTACCGAAAAAAGAGAAGAAGAAAGACAGGAAAGAGATCAAGATATTAAGGGCGAGATTAAAAAGATAGAGTGGGGTAGCCAAATCCGTAGTTACGTTTTCTGCCCGTATACGTTGGTTAAAGACCATAGAACGGGTTTTGAAAATGCAGACGTTGATGCCGTTATGAACGGCGATATTCAAGGCTTTATAAACGATTACTTAAAAAAATCATAATGAATTATTTTGATAAAATAAAAAACACGGCAATAAAAAAAGATGCCGTTATACTTGGGATAGAAACGTCTTGCGATGAAACTGCCGTTGCGATTGTTAACGGAAAGCGTGAAATTTTGGCAGATGAAATTATAAGTTCTGCAACGGAACACGCACGTTTTGGCGGTGTCGTTCCCGAAATTGCCTCACGTTCACACACTACGGCAATACTTACGGCAACAAAGAACGCATTAAAAAACGCTAATTTAACTTTTGGCGATATTGATGCTATTGCGGTAACTTACGGGGCAGGTTTACTCGGTGCACTTTTAGTTGGCGTGTCATTTGCAAAGGCGCTTGCATTTTCAATAAATAAACCGCTTATACCTGTAAGCCATATTAGAGGGCATATTGCTGCCTCATATCTTGCCGATAAAGAGTTGAAACCGCCTTTTATAACGATATTATGTAGCGGTGGGCATACGGCAATAATTGCAGTTGACGATTATTATAAATTGAACGTTTTAGGTTCAACGATAGACGATGCTGTCGGTGAAGCCTTTGATAAAGTTGCTAGAGTTTTAGGGCTAAACTATCCGGGCGGACCAAACGTTGAAAGGCTTGCGAAGACAGGTGAAAACGTTATTGCACTTCCAAAAATGCTTAAAAATTACGACGGCGGTAAATACGATTTTTCTTATAGCGGACTTAAGACTGCAGTAATAAATTACGTGCATACCGAACAGCAAAAAGGAAACGAAGTAAATAGGGCAAACGTTGCTAACAGCTTTCAGCACTCTGCGATAGACGTTTTGGTGGAAAAGGCTTTAATGGCAGTTAAAGAAACGGGCTATAAAACTATAACCGTTTCTGGTGGCGTCGGTGCAAACGGATATTTGAGAGAAGCCCTAACTAACGCTGTAAAGAATACCGATATAAAGTTAATATTGCCTGAAAAAAGATATTGTACGGATAACGGCGCAATGATAGCCGAAGAAGGTTATTTACAATACTTAAAAGGCAATTTTGCCGACTTAACGTTAAACGCAAAAGCAGTTGTAGAGTTAAAGTAGGTGATAAAAATGATAAAGCATATAGTTTGTTTTAAACTTAAAGATAGAAAAGATGCCGAAAAAGCGAAAGAAGTTTTATTTTCAATGAAAGGGAACGTTCCGCTACTTCGTGGTATAGAAGTCGGTATTGATAAACTTCACTCCGAAAGGTCTTACGATATAATTTTAGAAGTCTTACTTGACGATATGAAGGCGTTAGAAGAGTATCAAAAAGACGAATATCATTGTTCGGTAGTTAAAGAGTATATGCACAAAATTAGAGAATCAAGCATTGCAATAGACTACGAGATATAAAGATTTTGGAAAAAGATTTTTTTCGAAAGAGGAGAAGCAACGGAGCGATTATGAAAAATATTTTCAATGTTTTTCATGTGAGCGAAGTTTGTGATAGGGAACAAAGACGGGCAAAAAAATAGAAAGACTCGAAAAAAAGATTTTAAAAAAAGATTTTTTTCGAAAGAGGAGAAGCAACGGAGCGATTATGAAAAATATTTTCAATGTTTTTCATGTGAGCGAAGTTTGATTCGACGTGGGTATGGCGAAATTGGCAGACGCTCAGGCCTCAGAAACCTGTGGGCAACCGTGTGAGTTCAAATCTCACTATCCACACCAAAAATATGTTTTATTAAAAGCACCAGACTAATTTGTCAGGTGCTTTTAAAGGTTATTTATTCGTTTTTTAATCCAAGTAAATAATCAGTAGTAACATCAAGAAATAATGCAATTTTTGGGATTATATACATGGGTGGTTCGTTATGATTATTAACCCACTCACTTAAAGTTGATTTTTGAACAAATAAATAATCAGCCAAAGATTGCTGTGTTTTACCTTGTTCCTTTAATTCTTTTTTTATTCTTTCACCAAATATTTTCATTTTTTATCACTTTATTATATGTTTATATTTTATAAACTTTTTATTCAATTTTCTTGACAGTTCATAAAATATGAACTATAATTATAAAAAAAGAGGTGAATTTATGGAAAAAACAAAGGATAAAAAAACAAGAATTGAAA
>JAZLMT010000002.1:0-2203 GCA_045598745.1 Christensenellaceae bacterium | reverse complement strand
TATCATAAAATTAAAATAAAGTAAAATACAAACAAAAAGATCCAGTATTAAACTGAATCTAATCAAAAACAATACATATTTTATATATTATCTCTTAACAAACAAAATGCTCAAAAACATATTGTTTTTCATATTATTTTCTATGACCTGGTACTATAGTATCACAATACTCCTGTTTTGCCTGCAACCCTATAGCCGTCAATATATGCTAATTTTCCGGAACCTTCTTTAACTACGTTTTCTAATAGTTCACGCATTATACTTGAAGTTTTTTCACTTACAACCTTATTTTTAACCTTATTTTCGGCTTTATAGGCAATAATTCCGTTATCATCATAAATTTCAGAGACAAAATGTGGTGAATAATAGTTTCCTCCGTTTATTATAGAAGAAGTTGCAAGAGCTAATTGTAGACCTGTTACTGCAACTGTTTGACCAAAAGAAATTCTAGCCAAATCAACGTTTTTTACCGAAGATTTCGGAAGAATCATCCCTTGTGCTTCACCTGTTAAATCAATCCCCGTGACTTTTCCGTAATTAAACTTTTCAATATACTTATAAATTGTTTCTTTTCCCAAACTTAAAGCAATATCAACGAAAATCGGATTGCAACTATTATTTAATGCGCCTTGAAGATTCAAATTTGAGTGTTTACCGTTTGTATGTGAACTCCAACATTTTACCTTTTGCCCATCAACGAATCTATATCTGGAAGAATTAAAGATATGCGTTAAAGAAAAAGCTTTATTATTTCCGTTATTAAATTCTTCAACGTTTGCTGTTGCTGTTAGAATCTTAAAAGTTGAACCGGGTTCATAAATATCGCTTATTAAACTATTTCTTGATACTTTATTTAATTCAGCAATATTATCTCTCGGAATACTATTTAAATTAAAGTTCGGATGTTCAGATAACGCTATTATTTCCCCGTTATTCGGGTCTAAAACAAGCATTTTTGCTGATAGCGGATTATGTTCTAAATAAGCGCTTTTCATTGCGTCATCGCACAATTCTTGAATATCATAATCTATTGTTAGTTTTAAATTTAATCCGTTTACAGCAGGAATATAACTTTCTGTTGTTTTATCTATTTCCTTTCCGACAATATCCGTTTGATAAAGAACTTCACCGTTTATACCCGATAAATATTTATCATAGTATAATTCTAAACCCGATTGTCCTTTTCCGTCACTTGAAGTAAATCCTAAAACGTTTGAAAGAAGTTCGTTATACGGATAAATTCTGGAATTATCTCTTGAATAATAAACACCTTTAAGATTATATTCTAAAAGGCGTTCTATTTTTGATTTGCTAACCTGTTTTTTTATCGTTACTTCGCTTGAATTCGTATTTTTTAATCTATCATAAACAAAATCAAAACTTATTTCCAAAGAAGTAGCAATTGCTTTAACAGTTTTCTCAAAATCTTCTACTGCTTTTTTTCTAACAAAAACGGTATAAGTATCGTCATTATCCGCAATAACAATACCGTTTCTATCCGTTATTTTGCCCCTAGAAGCGACAATAGGTATTTCCCTTGTCCATTGATCAATCGCCTTTTCTTGAAGCTCTTCTCCCCAAATAACTTGCACGTAAAAAAATCTTGCTAAAACGAATAAAAATAAAAAGGTTACTGCAATTAAAATTGCAAATAACCTCTTTTGAATCTTTGTTATTGAATATTTATTTTTAATAAAATCACTTCCTTTAGTAAATTTTATTAAAAAAACATATATTTTATTACTATTTTACCATATTATAAACATTTTCGGCTAAATCACGAATAGTTTCTTCACTCATTGCTTCTTCTGCGGAAAGTTTTGCTTCGTTATATTCTGCCATAACTTGATTTAATTCTTCTGTCAGTGCTGTTTCTTTCTTTGAAAGCATTGCAATAACACTTGCATTAACAACAATTAAAGCCATTATAACGGCAATACAAACTGTATATAAAGCAATAACAATTTTACCTTTTTTATTGAGCTTATACGTTGATTCTTTTTCTTCTTTTGGCATTTCGTTCAACATTGTTTGTGCATCTATATCGCCAAATTGCATCGTTGTTGATGACGGTCTTATATCCTCATCGTTTGATGAAACTGCTTCGTCAACGACTTCTGATGAAGAAACTTCTTCAATAACCTCTTCTTCCTTTAAATTTTCAGAAAATCTATCATAATTTAAAAGATTATACAAATTTCTT
>JAZLMT010000001.1:0-4579 GCA_045598745.1 Christensenellaceae bacterium | reverse complement strand
TTTCTCGCAAAATAAAACGCAAAACTCGTTTTGCATATCACTTTTAACCACAGATTTAAAAATATAACTATTATATCTTTTGTGGACAAGAAAAACCCACTATATTTCGCAAAAATGCGAAGTATAGTGGGCTATACTTTTTTAATAAGTTTATTTTCCCTATGAGAAGACGGCTTTTGCAATCCCTTTTAAGTTTCATATTTATTATTATATATAATGTTTATATTATTGAATTATATTATTGTTCGTCCTTAAAGTTTCCTAAAAACGTTCCGAAACTAAACGAAGACGTCGTCTTTTTCTTTTCACCGAAATTATTACGTGACTTATTGTTTCTGTTCTCTCTAAAGCCACTCTTACGATGATTATCACGTCTATCGTCATTTTTTCTTCCGGCATTATACGGTTTTGAATCTTTATCTAAATCATTTGGAACAATAACTACGTATCTGTTTGGATCTTTTCCATCACTTCTGGTTGTAACCGTTTTACTTTCTGCAAGTGCCGTATGAATAATTCTTCTTTCAAAAGCATTCATAGGTTCAAGCATAACTTCACGTCTGATTTCAGTTGCCTTTTGCTCTAATTTCTTTGCAAGAGATATAAGCGTTTCTTTTCTTCTGTCACGATAATTTTCACAATCTACAACAACTTTAATATATTCTTCGTTTCCAATATTTGCTTTAGCACCAACAAGCGTTTGTATGGCATCTAAAACCTCTCCACGATAACCGATTAACTTTGAAGAATTATCTCCAACTAAATTAACAACAGGATTTTCACCATCAAAAGAATATTCCGTTTCAGCCGAAATATCAAGCAAATCCAAGAGTTTTTTAGTAAAGCCGATAACTTCGTTTTCATCTATTTTGCTCTCTTTTTTAGCCTTTTTTTCCTTCTTAATTTTAGGTTCTTTTTCTTCTTTAATAACTTCTTTTTTCTTTTCAATAATCTCTACAACTGCGTTCTCTTTAACCTTTCCGAACAATCCTTTAACGGCTTCTTTCACTACTGTAATTTCAGCATCTTCTTGAGAGATACCCAAAACTTCCAGGCCGAGATTGATTGCTTCTTGAACGCTTTTACCAGTAAATTCCATTACGTTCTCCTATAATCTATTTTTTAAAAAATTTCTTTTTCTTTTTTTCATCAGGTTGTTGTGGTATAAAGTCACCTTTAACTTTTTCTTTTTCTTCTTTTTTATTATCTTTTTTCTTTTCTTCGTAAGGCTTATTATAAACTCTACCACGAATAATTTCTTGTTTTTGTTCTACTTTAACTTTTCCTAATTTTTTATCAACAACCCAATTTATTAAAAATGTTGTTAAAATACTTATCGTAGAACTTAATATCAGATAGATAGAGAAAGCAGCGGTATACATAAATGAGAAGAACGCCATCATAATAGGCATCATCCACATCATCATCTTTTGTTGCCTTGCGCCTTGCCCGTCAACCGTTTGAAGTTCCATTTGTGCTTTTTGGCTCTTGCTTGTTACAAATTGCATTAAGAAGGTTATACCTGCCGTTATAATACAAAGAATAAAGTAACCGTTTGCTTCTTCTATTTTGTCTTGTAAATCATATATCAATTCATTATATAAAGTAGCATTCATGTTGCCTTCGGCTATATCGTCACCGTCTTCGTCATTACTATAATCATGCGTTTTTTCAAATCCGGAATCGGAACCGAAACAACCTGAACAACCACAGCCACCTTTATCATTATCCCAAGAAGCACAAACAGGGTGGGCAATAGGGCTATCTGTTACCCAAATATTTTTAACCCATAAAAAGTTTACTTGCTCTTCACGATACTTTTCTGCAGACCTTTCACGTGCAATACCCTTAATATAATTTACTGCATCAGTAGTTGTAGCTTCTTCACTAAACGTATACTTATAATAAGAAGAAACGGCTTCTTTACTGGTTACGTAATACAATATATTATTGAATTTTTTATTAGCATCGTTATAGTCAACTTTTATAGTTGTATAACCGCCTTCAGTTGTTATAACAAAAAAGTTCCCTTCGGTAGTAGTTGTAATTTTATAATCTTTACCGTTTTTATCTTTAGCAAGATATTCTCCAGTTTTTATTATTTCGGGATTTATTTCAATTTCACCGGTCGTTTCATTTTTAATAATATATTTTTTATCACTTGTATCTTCAATAACACCGTCATAAATGGCAGTATTATAAGATAAACTCATATTATAAAAATATTCTCTGTTTTGAAATCTTGAATACGATGAAAATCCACTAATAGCAACGATAAAGATAACCAGCGTTAAAATCGTAGGAAGACATGCACCCCACATAGAATAACCGTTTTTCTTATATAAAGCCATCATTTTTTGATTATATAAAACTTTATCGTTAGCATATTGCTTTTGAAGTTTTTCAAGATCCGGCCTCATTTCTTCCATTTTAACGGAATTCTTTCTCATGGAGTATCTTGAATAAAAATCAAAAGGGAATGTGATAAGTTTCAAAACCAAAGTAAATAAAATAATACCGACGGCAATTGAAGAAGTTATACCGACAAGCCACTTAACAATAACCGCAACGCCACCAATATCCGGTTTTGCAAATTTAATTATTTGAAATAATTCCATATTAATATACCCATTTTACAACGCTTTTTTTATCCGGCACCTTATCAAAACCACCTTTACACCAAGGCGTGCAACGAAAAATTCTTTTAATACCTAAAAAAACACCAAATAAAAAACCGTGTTTTAAAATTGCTTCAAGCATGTATTCACTACAAGTTGGTATATACATGCAAGTGCCTTTAGATAAATGTTTTTGATAAAACCTTATCAGTTTAATGCTTATAAATTTTAACATACTACTTATCTAAAATATTTATTTTTTTAAATAATACCTTCATTTCGTCTTTAATAACAAAAAAATTTATTTCATCAGAAACTTTCGGTATAAAAACAAAAAAGAAGTTTTGCGCTATATTCGGCATAAAACTTCTAAAAGATTCCCTTAAAACCCTTTTTATTCTATTTCTTTCAACGCTTCCACCGTGTTTTTTACTAACGGCAAAACCAACTTTCAATTCTTTACTTTGCAAATAAATTAAAGTTAAATTTTTAGAATATACACGTTTACCTTTACTAAAAACAAGTTGGAAATCTTTTTCTTTTTTTAATCTATAATCCAAATTACGTCCTTTTTAAACTTAAGCAGAAAGTTTATGACGACCTTTATTTCTACGTCTTTGTAAAACGTTCTTTCCAGAACGAGTTTTCATTCTTTCTCTAAAACCGTGAACTTTACTTCTTTGTCTCTTTTTTGGTTGAAATGTTTGTTTCATTTTTTTATCTCCTAAATAGTATCTATTACTTTTTTTTTACTTTATTATTTTATAAATTTTTAATATAATTGTCAAATAAAATAGGTTGATTTTAGCCGTTTATTCTTACCGGAAGAACCAAATATAAAAATCCTTCGTCACCCATAGGTTGAATAATACACGGATCAATAGGTGAATTGAAATTTAAATTGATAAATTCTTCATCACAAATCTTTAGAAAATCCATAATATATTTACCGTTAAAGGCTATCGTAATATCTTTTCCGTTTAAGTTTATATTAACGTTTTCATTAACATTTCCTATTTCAGATTTTGCGGAAATTGACATTGTTTCTTCTTTAATATCAAACTTTATAATATTATATCTATCGTTTTTTGCAACAATAGAAGCTCTTTCAATACTAGATAATAATTGATTTTTATTTACCGAAACAATATTTTCAAAATTTGTTGGAAGAATATGATTATATTTAACAAATTCACCTTCAATCAATCTTGAAATCAAAATAGAATTTTCTATTTCTACAATTAAAGTATTATTGTTTAATATAACTTTCAAATTTTCTTCATCTTTATCTAAAAGCCTTGTTATTTCTTGTAAAGTTCTAGAAGGAATAACAGCAGAAAAATCACCGTTACAATCAACGTTCTTTTTAATAACAGACATTCTGAATCCGTCCAAAGATACAACTGTTAAATTACTTTCTTTTGTTTCAAATAAACAACCTTTGAGAATTGGCCTACTGTCATCTACAGAACAAGAAAAAACTGATCTTTCAACTATTTTCTTAAATTCAGCTTGACTTAAAGAAAAATAATTACCTTCTTCGTTTATATTTGTTTTCGGATAATTTTCAGTTGAAAATATTTGAAGGTCACTTACAGAATCGGAATATTTAATTTCTAACTTTTCACCGGTTAAATTAGAAAGTTCAACTTGTTCTTTTTCTAACTTTTTAGCAAATTCTACAAAATATTTACCAACTACAACAGTTTCACCTTCCATTAAAACGTCTGCTTTAATTTTTTTAATAATAGTTAATTCTGTATCCGTAGCCGTTAAAATTAAAAAATCACCTTCAGCTTTTATTTTAATACCCTCTAATATAGGATTTGTTGATTTTATACTTAACGCTTTACTAACTTTAAGAACTGCATCAGATAAATCCAAACCATCACAAATAACTTTCATATATTTCTCCCGAATAGGTAATTACTTATTTTATTAATATATAATATATTATATAT